>NZ_JUMS01000045.1:0-18238 GCF_001059415.1 Enterobacter sp. 940_PEND | reverse complement strand
GCTCCGGATGAATATGATGATCTCATATCAGGAACTTGTTCGCACCTTCCTTAAGCAACTTGGTTTTGAGCATTATGCTGAACGCATTGCCTGTATCATGCAGGAAGATAAGTTGTTTTCAGGCTCTATCAAAGAGAATATCACCGGTTTTCGGCCTGACATTGACGAGCAGTGGATGGTGCAATGCGCCATCGCAAGCCATATTCATAATGACATTTTAAAGCTACCAATGGGTTACGAGACACTGATTGGTGAACTTGGGGAAGGGTTGTCCGGGGGTCAAAAACAGCGGATTTATATTGCCCGGGCATTATACCGCAAACCGGGTATTTTATTCATGGACGAGGCGACCAGCCACCTTGATAAAACCAGTGAAAGTCAGGTCAATCAGTCTATACAGGAGATGAACATCACCAGGATTATTATCGCGCATCGCGAAACCACGATTTCATCTGCAGATCGGGTGTTCGTGATAAATGGAGCAGAGTTACTCTAATCCCTGAATTTCGCAGGAAAGAGATAGCTTCGGGACATAACGCCCCAGGTAATGAAGAATTCTGGCGAACATCGAATAAAAAAGCCGCTGAGAGATCAGCGGCTTTTTAGTTGTCGGGTGGCGCTCACGCTTACCCGGCCTAGAGATTGACCGTATTACTCTTCTTTCGCACCGCGCATAGCACGTTTACGATCGTTCTCGGTCAGGTGACGTTTACGGATACGAATTGACTGTGGAGTCACTTCTACCAGTTCGTCATCATCGATGAATTCCAGAGCCTGCTCCAGAGTCATCTTGATCGGTGGAACCAGAACCGTTGCTTCGTCAGTACCGGACGCACGCATGTTGGTCAGTTTCTTACCGGTCAGGCAGTTTACGGTCAGGTCGTTAGAACGACTGTGAATACCGATGATCTGGCCTTCATAAACTTCAGCACCGTGACCCAGGAACAGCTTACCGCGATCCTGCAGACCGAACAGCGCAAACGCAACAGCTTTACCCTGACCGTTGGAGATCAGTACGCCGTTGTTACGCTGGCCCACTTCGCCCGGACGAACGTCGTCGTAGTGGCTGAAGGTGGAGTACAGCAGGCCGGTACCGGAGGTCATGGTCATGAACTCTGAACGGAAGCCGATCAGGCCACGGCTTGGGATCACGTAGTCGAGACGTACGCGGCCTTTGCCATCTGGATTCATGTTTTTCAGGTCGCCTTTACGCTCACCCAGAGCCTGCATCACAGAACCCTGATGCTGCTCTTCAACGTCCAGCGTTACGTTTTCGAATGGCTCTTGTTTACGGCCGTCGATCTCGCGGAAGATTACTTTCGGACGGGAAACCGCCATTTCGAAACCTTCACGACGCATGTTCTCAATCAGAACAGACAGGTGCAGCTCGCCACGACCAGAAACGCGGAATGCATCAGCATCTTCGGTTTCTTCAACGCGCAGCGCAACGTTGTGCACCAGCTCTTTGTTCAGGCGGTCAAGGATCTGACGAGAGGTAACGAATTTACCTTCTTTACCACAGAACGGAGAGGTGTTGACGTTGAAGAACATGGATACGGTTGGTTCATCAACGGACAGGGCTGGCAGCGCTTCGACGTTCTGCGGATCGCAGATGGTGTCGGAGATGTTCAGTTCACCCAGACCGGTGATAGCGATGATGTCGCCCGCTTCCGCAACGTCACTCTCGATACGCTCAAGACCCAGGTGAGTCAGTACTTTACCGACTTTACCGTTACGGGTTTTGCCTTCGCTATCGATGATAGTAACCTGCTGGTTAGGCTTCACTTTACCGCGCTTGATACGACCAATGCCGATTACGCCAACGTAGTTGTTGTAGTCGAGCTGAGAGATCTGCATCTGCAGGGTGCCGTCGAGATCGACGTTTGGTGCAGGAACACGGTCAACAATCGCCTGATACAGCGGGGTCATGTCTTCAGCCATGTCTTCGTGGTCCAGACCTGCGATACCGTTCAGCGCAGATGCGTAAACGATAGGGAAGTCCAGCTGCTCGTCGGTCGCGTCGAGGTTAACGAACAGGTCGAAGACCTGGTCAACAACCCAGTCAGGACGCGCGCCAGGGCGGTCAACTTTGTTGATAACAACGATTGGCTTCAGACCATGGGCAAAAGCTTTTTTGGTCACGAAGCGCGTCTGTGGCATTGGGCCATCCATT
Organism: Enterobacter sp. 940_PEND; assembly: GCF_001059415.1. Lineage (NCBI taxonomy): Bacteria > Pseudomonadati > Pseudomonadota > Gammaproteobacteria > Enterobacterales > Enterobacteriaceae > Enterobacter > Enterobacter sp. 940_PEND. The sequence goes on along the minus strand of NZ_JUMS01000045.1, from coordinate 16,065 downwards.
GCGTCAACGACCAGCAGAACGGAGTCTACCATGGACATTACACGTTCAACTTCGCCACCGAAGTCGGCGTGCCCTGGGGTATCAACGATGTTGATACGGTAGTCATTCCATTTAATCGCGGTGTTTTTCGCGAGGATGGTAATCCCACGCTCTTTCTCCAAATCGTTGGAGTCCATCACGCGTTCTTGGGTTTCGGCACGCGCATCAAACGTACCGGATTGCTGCAGCAGCTTGTCTACCAGGGTAGTTTTACCATGGTCTACGTGCGCGATGATGGCGATGTTACGCAAATTTTCGATCACAACTTTGCCTCAGGCATTTAGAAATAGCGCGTTATTGTACACGGATTAATCGCACTACAAAACAGGATCACAAACATCCCCCGCAAACAAGTATCGCAGAGATGCTTTGTGATCGCTTTCACGGAGCGGTAAAAGGGCACTTTAACGTAAATTGCACCAATATGGTGCTCAATGTTCACATTGAAGCACTATACTGGTGCAACAAATCCATTGTGGTGCAGCCCTTTTGCACTATGGTGCGCATGATAACGCCTTTTTGGGGTGATTTAAAAGTTGGCACAGATTTCGCTTTATAAAAAATACATGGCACCAGCCAGTACAAACAGAAATTGAAGACCTCGTTACCACGACGACAATGACCAATCTGGAGAGTTAAGTATGTCCGCTGAACACGTTTTGACGATGCTGAACGAACATGAAGTGAAGTTTGTTGATCTGCGCTTCACCGATACCAAAGGTAAAGAACAGCACGTCACAATCCCTGCTCATCAGGTGAACGCCGAATTCTTTGAAGAAGGCAAAATGTTTGACGGCTCCTCCATTGGTGGCTGGAAAGGCATTAACGAATCCGACATGGTTCTGATGCCAGACGCGACCACTGCGGTCATTGATCCGTTCTTCGAAGAACCAACCCTGATCATCCGTTGCGACATCCTCGAGCCAGGCACGCTGCAGGGCTACGACCGCGACCCGCGTTCTATCGCGAAACGCGCTGAAGAGTACCTGCGTTCTACCGGCATCGCAGACACCGTTCTGTTCGGGCCAGAGCCAGAATTCTTCCTGTTCGATGACATCCGCTTCGGTGCCTCTATTTCTGGCTCCCACGTGGCTATCGACGACATCGAAGGTGCATGGAACTCCTCCACCAAATACGAAGGCGGTAACAAAGGTCACCGTCCTGGCGTGAAAGGCGGTTACTTCCCGGTTCCTCCGGTCGACTCTGCACAGGACATTCGTTCCACTATGTGTCTGGTGATGGAAGAGATGGGTCTGGTTGTTGAAGCTCACCACCACGAAGTGGCTACTGCTGGTCAGAACGAAGTGGCAACCCGCTTCAACACCATGACCAAAAAAGCGGACGAAATTCAGATCTACAAATACGTTGTGCACAACGTTGCGCACCGTTTCGGTAAAACCGCGACCTTCATGCCAAAACCAATGTTTGGCGATAACGGTTCCGGTATGCACTGCCACATGTCTCTGTCCAAGAACGGTACCAACCTGTTCTCTGGCGACAAATATGCCGGTCTGTCCGAGCAGGCGCTGTATTACATCGGTGGTGTTATCAAACACGCTAAAGCGATCAACGCCCTGGCGAACCCAACTACGAACTCCTACAAGCGTCTGGTCCCGGGCTACGAAGCGCCAGTGATGCTGGCCTACTCTGCACGTAACCGTTCTGCTTCTATCCGTATCCCGGTGGTGGCTTCTCCTAAAGCGCGTCGTATCGAAGTTCGCTTCCCGGACCCAGCGGCTAACCCATACCTGTGCTTCGCAGCACTGCTGATGGCCGGTCTGGACGGTATCAAGAACAAGATCCACCCGGGCGAAGCAATGGACAAAAACCTGTACGACCTGCCGCCAGAAGAAGCGAAAGAGATCCCACAGGTTGCTGGCTCTCTGGAAGGAGCCCTGCAGGCGCTGGACGCAGACCGCGAGTTCCTGACTGCAGGTGGCGTATTCACTGACGACGCTATCGATGCTTACATCGCCCTGCGTATGGAAGAGAACGACCGCGTGCGTATGACTCCACATCCGGTTGAGTTCGAACTGTACTACAGCGTTTAATAAAAGTTGTTTTACCCGGCGTGATAAACGCCGGGGGTAGTTGCCGTGGAAACTTTTAGCCCATCTCCGGATGGGCTTTTTTCTCCACCAACAACCTGATCTCACGCGCTTTTTACGCCGAAAACGCTATACTGCACTAAATTAGTGCAAACGACTCCAGGAGACTGCTGAATGGCAACTGGCACGCTGCCCGATGCTGGGCAGATCCTCAATTCTTTGATTAACAGCATATTGCTGGTCGATGACGAGCTGGCCGTTCATTACGCCAACCCGGCCGCGCAGCAGCTGCTCGCCCAAAGCGCACGTAAACTGTTCGGCACCCCGCTTCCTGAACTCCTGAGCTATTTTTCGCTGAATATTGGCCTGATGCAGGAAAGTTTGCAGGCTGGCCAGGGGTTTACCGATAACGAAGTCACGCTGGTGATCGACGGGCGCTCGCACATTCTGTCGTTAACCGCGCAACGTCTTCCCGAAGGTCTGATCCTGCTGGAAATGGCGCCGATGGATAATCAGCGTCGACTGAGCCAGGAGCAGCTTCAGCATGCGCAGCAGATTGCCGCCCGTGATCTGGTGCGCGGTCTGGCGCATGAAATCAAAAACCCGCTGGGTGGATTACGCGGCGCGGCGCAGCTTCTGACCAAAGCGCTGCCCGATCCCGCGCTGGCGGAGTATACCAACGTCATCATTGAGCAGGCGGACCGTCTGCGGAATCTGGTAGACCGTCTTCTTGGGCCACAGCAGCCGGGAATGCACGTCACAGAAAGCATCCATAAAGTGGCTGAGCGGGTGGTGAAGCTCGTCTCAATGGAGCTGCCAGAGAACGTCACGCTGGTACGTGATTACGACCCAAGCCTGCCGGAACTGGCCCATGACCCGGACCAGATTGAGCAGGTCCTGTTGAATATTGTGCGTAATGCCCTGCAGGCGCTGGGGCCTGAAGGCGGTGAGATTATTTTACGCACCCGCACCGCCTTCCAGCTCACGTTACACGGCGCGCGCTACCGGCTGGCCGCCCGAATCGACGTTGAGGATAACGGGCCCGGCATTCCATCGCATTTGCAGGACACCCTGTTCTACCCGATGGTAAGCGGTCGCGAAGGCGGGACCGGCCTGGGCTTATCCATTGCCCGCAGTTTGATCGATCAACACTCCGGGAAAATTGAATTTACCAGTTGGCCGGGACATACCGAGTTTTCGGTTTTCCTGCCGATTAAAAAATAAAGGTGACGTTTATGCAACGAGGGATAGTCTGGGTAGTCGATGACGATAGCTCCATCCGTTGGGTGCTTGAACGCGCGCTCACAGGGGCAGGATTAAGCTGCACGACGTTTGAGAGCGGCAGCGAAGTGCTCGACGCACTCACCACCAAAACGCCAGATGTTCTGCTTTCGGATATTCGTATGCCGGGCATGGACGGGTTGGCGCTGTTAAAGCAGATCAAACAACGCCACCCTATGCTTCCGGTCATCATAATGACCGCGCACTCCGATCTGGATGCCGCAGTGAGCGCCTATCAACAAGGGGCGTTCGATTACCTGCCCAAACCGTTTGATATCGACGAAGCGGTGGCGCTGGTTGAGCGCGCGATTAGCCATTATCAGGAGCAGCAGCAGCCGCGCCACGCGCCCGATTTTGGGCCAACGACAGATATCATCGGTGAAGCACCGGCGATGCAGGACGTGTTTCGCATTATTGGTCGTTTGTCCCGCTCGTCCATCAGCGTATTGATTAACGGTGAGTCGGGAACCGGTAAAGAGCTTGTGGCGCATGCATTGCACCGCCACAGCCCGCGGGCAAAAGCGCCGTTCATCGCCCTGAATATGGCGGCGATCCCGAAGGATTTGATTGAGTCCGAACTGTTCGGCCATGAAAAAGGGGCATTTACCGGCGCCAATACCATTCGCCAGGGGCGGTTCGAACAGGCCGACGGCGGTACGCTGTTTCTGGATGAGATCGGCGATATGCCGCTGGATGTCCAGACCCGCCTGCTGCGCGTGCTGGCCGACGGGCAGTTTTATCGCGTGGGCGGCTATGCGCCGGTGAAGGTGGACGTGCGTATTATCGCCGCGACCCACCAGAACCTGGAACAACGCGTTCAGGAAGGAAAATTCCGTGAGGATTTATTCCACCGTCTGAACGTCATCCGCGTTCATCTGCCGCCGCTGCGTGAGCGTCGGGAAGATATTCCCCGCCTGGCTCGTCATTTCCTGCAGGTGGCCGCCCGCGAGCTGGGTGTGGAAGCCAAGCAGCTTCACCCGGAAACCGATGCCGCTCTGACGCGTCTGGCGTGGCCGGGCAACGTGCGTCAGCTGGAAAACACCTGTCGCTGGTTAACCGTGATGGCCGCCGGGCAGGAAGTGCTGATTCAGGATTTACCGGCCGAGCTGTTTGAAGCAACCGCGCCTGAAAGCAGTACCGGGCACGCGCTGCCGGACAGCTGGGCGACGCTGCTGGCGCAGTGGGCCGACCGCGCGCTGCGTTCCGGTCATCAAAACCTGCTGTCTGAAGCTCAGCCGGAGATGGAGCGTACGCTGTTAACTACCGCGCTTCGTCATACGCAGGGTCATAAGCAGGAAGCCGCTCGCCTGCTGGGATGGGGACGTAATACCCTGACGCGCAAGCTTAAAGAGCTGGGAATGGAGTGATCGCACGCCGCTGTGTAAAGGTTATTAATTGAGCGCAAATTGCCGTTATTTTGCGCTTTACTGTTCCGATGAGTTTTGTATGATCGTGCCCGGAAATTGGGGGTGAACATCATGCTGGAAACAATCGTGAATATGCTCTCTAGCGGAGCCGCTGAAAGCCACACGCCACAAACAGCCGTTGCGGCTATGTTGTGTGCGGCGCTGGTTGGGCTGTTTAGCTAGCGAGTTGAACGTAAAAGCCGGGTGGCGGCTTCGCCTTACCCGGCCTACGTTTAGTGCTTTTGGCAATGCGCCTTAAATCACCCGCGAGAACTGCTGCAGTCGCGCTTTCTGACGCAGATACGCGTCAAAGCACATGCAGATATTACGGATCAACAGACGCCCTTTCGGCGTGACCTCAATCGCGTTCTCCGACACATCCACCAGCCCGTCTTTCGCCAGCGGTGCAATCAGCTTCAGGTCTTCCGCAAAATAATCGCTGAAGTGCAGATCCCACTGCGACTCAACGTCGCTGAAATCGAGACGGAAGTTGCAGATTAGCGCCTTAATCACATCGCGCCGGATGCAGTCGTCGCGCGTTAACGCGATGCCTCGCCACAGCGCGTTGCCCGTTTCATCAACCTGATGATAGTAAAGCTTCAGCTCTTTCTGATTCTGCGCGTAACAGTCACCAATCATGCTGATAGCAGAGACGCCCATCCCCAGCAAATCGGTATCGCCCTGGGTTGTGTAGCCCTGGAAGTTACGGTGCAGAACGCCTTCACGCTGAGCAATCGCCAGCTCGTCATCCGGACGAGCAAAGTGATCCATCCCGATAAACTGATAGCCGGTTTCGGTCAGCGAGGTAATGGTTTCCTGCAGAATATCCAGCTTCTGCTGGGCAGAAGGAAGATCGGCATCTTTTATTTTGCGCTGAGCGGCAAAGAGCGTCGGCAGATGCGCATAGTTAAAGACGCTCAGGCGGTCCGGGTTGAGTTCGGCCACGCGCTTCAGGGTGAAGGCGAAGCTTTCCGGCGTCTGCTTTGGCAGGCCGTATATCAGGTCAATATTGGTCGAGGTGAAACCAATCTCACGCGCGTGATTGAGTAAGGCAAAGATAAATTCTTCGTCCTGCTCGCGGTTCACCAGACGCTGAACCTCTTTATTGAAATCCTGCACGCCCATGCTCAGACGATTGAAGCCTTCGGCGCGTAAGTGATCCAGTACATCGAGCTCAATTTCACGCGGATCGACTTCGATCGAGATTTCAGCGTCGGCGTTAAAACTGAAATTGCCGCGCAGCAGGGTCATCAGGCGGCTTATTTGCGCTTTATTCAGATAGGTTGGCGTACCGCCGCCCCAGTGAAGCTGGCTGACGTGACGGCCAGCAAACAGCGGCGCGCGATGCACAATTTCTTGTTCGAGCGCATCAAGATACTGGTCGGCTTTGTGCTGCTGACGGGTAACGATTTTATTGCACCCGCAGAAGTAGCAAAGCTTGTGGCAGAACGGAATATGGACGTAGAGCGACAGCGGACGCTCAGGATAGCGCGCAACAGCCTGCTGGAAATCAGCCTCGCCGAAGGCATCGGAGAACTCCAGCGCGGTGGGGTATGAAGTATAACGCGGCCCGGAATAGTTATATTTCTGGATTAGGGCCAAATCCCAGTCGATAGTTGGTGCTGACATGCTCACTCCTTCCGTTGGTGTCGCGTTCGTATACGGCGGCCCGTTCTGGCCCCATCGCGGGCCATCATTCGGGTGCGCAGCCACTTCTGTCGCCGCGACAACCGCCGTAGTTTAACGAATAACCACACCAGATAACATATAACCGGAAGGGTTATAAGCAGGACTATCGTGCCTGCCGGGTGCAAATGTTAGTTTCCACCCTTCAGAAGACGCATCATATCTTCCTGCTTCTCGTCTTCTTCTTCATCTTCGTCATCGTCGTATGACAGGCCCAGCTTCTGCATCAGTTCATCGATACGATCCAGTTTGGCATCCACCCATGACTGCTCTTCAGCGGTCAGGGTTTCACCCTCTTCAAGACGTTCCAGCAGCGCGTCCAGGCGCTCATCGTTCTCCAGCAAATCCAGCTCAGCCTGCGGTGAAAGCATAGGTTTCTCGCTCTTTGGTTTGTGCTGCTTAGTGACCGGGGTGTCTGTCACGCCCAGTGGAATGGGAGTTTTACTGCCGATACGAGGGTCTTTCTGCTGTTTGCCTTTCGCAGAAGCACCCGCTGCACCACCACCGTTGGCACGGCTACCCGCAGCATGACCGCGATGTTTTTTATCGCGTTTGCGATCGCGCGCTTCCTGGTTCAGTTCTTCGCGCGTTTTGCGGCGTGCTTTTACAGGGCGTTTCGCGCCTGCAGCGGAGGTTGGTTTTTTCATGATGTTTTATCTTTAAGTCGTTTTCTTCAGTATAGAATTGCGGCGAAATCTAGCAGAAAGCAAGCAAAGAAAAAAGGCGACAGAGCAATCTGTCGCCTTTTTTCCTGACTCACAACCCTTAGCGGGTCAGACATTCCGTGTTTGCCAACAACAAACCCTGTTTATCCCTTGGCTAATACCGTCCGTGATACGGTTCCATTTCCTGTAAAAAACGCCTCCAGGCGCTGGTCATCCTGACAATCCTGCGTCTTCGCCTCCTGGCGCTCCTGACCCTCATCCTTAAGTCGATTTCCTGTTGGCTTCCTCGCCCTGACGCACACTTTACCTTGTTCAGTTAAACTAACAAGCAACGAAACGGTACAAAAAGGGATTTTCAGATAATTACCTGGAAATAAGCTTATGATTTAAAACAGTTTGAATTTTTTTACGCCTGCGAATTCTCTGAAATCTCGCATAGCATTACTGGCCGATCTCTCACACCGGTTGTGGCATTCGTCTACTGCTCATAGCAATCAGAAAAGCCTTTTGCCTGCATTCGGGTATAATCCCCTTCAGATTACGATTTTGGAGACGACCACGTGACTACCTGGAACTACCAACAGACGCATTTTGTCACCAGTGCGCCCGATATTCGCCACCTTCCTTCTGATACCGGTATTGAAGTGGCATTTGCTGGCCGCTCCAATGCGGGGAAATCCAGCGCCCTGAATACGCTGACCAATCAGAAGAGCCTGGCGCGCACCTCAAAAACACCTGGCCGTACCCAGCTGATCAACCTGTTTGAAGTCGCAGAGGGCAAACGCCTGGTCGACTTACCGGGCTACGGTTACGCGCAGGTACCGGAAGAGATGAAAATCAAGTGGCAGCGTGCGCTGGGTGAATACCTGGAAAAACGCCTGTGTCTGAAAGGTCTGGTGGTGCTGATGGATATTCGCCATCCCCTGAAAGATCTGGATCAGCAGATGATCGACTGGGCTGTAGCAAGCGATATCGCCGTGCTGGTGCTGCTGACGAAAGCCGATAAGCTGGCGAGCGGCGCGCGCAAAGCGCAGGTGAATATGGTTCGCGAAGCGGTGCTGGCGTTCAACGGTGATGTGCAGGTTGAGCCGTTCTCCTCGCTGAAAAAGCAGGGCGTGGACAAGCTGCGTCAGAAGCTCGATACCTGGTTTAGCGAGCTGGAACCCGCGACGGAAGCGGAAGAAGAGTAATACGGAGCGCGGCGATAGCCGCGTTTTTTTTGCCTGAATTTTTCTTTGCCGCAATAAAAAACGCCCCAGTCATTACTGACTGGGGCGGCTAAAATATTCAGCCAAATCCGATTACGTGAAGTAAAAGGTCTGAAAGATAGAACATCTTACCTCTGTACCCTACGCCGACAACTCTACCCCTTTTTGTGCTGCAGAAAAAGCACTTTTTGTAGTTTTTTTTCATTCTTTACATAGGGAATTCTAATGATTGTCACAAAACGCGCGTTGTTATGTTGCAAACTTACATAAAAAGCGCGTTATGCGAAGAACCGTTAGTGAGCCTGATCCCAGTTTTCTCCACTTCCCACTTCCACCAGCAACGGCACGTCGAGCGTCATGCTGCTTTCCATCAGTTCGTGGATCTTCTTCGACACGGCGTCGAGGTCGTCTTTGTGCACTTCAAATACCAGTTCATCGTGTACCTGCATGATCATTTTCACGCGAGGCTTCTCTTTTTCCAGCCAGGCATCAACGGCGATCATTGCACGCTTAATAATGTCCGCCGCGGTACCCTGCATCGGGGCGTTGATCGCCGCACGCTCTGCGCCAGCGCGACGAGCCGCGTTGCTGGATTTGATGTCCGGTAGGTAGAGACGGCGGCCATCCAGGGTTTCGACGTAACCTTTTTCCTTCGCCTGCGCGCGGGTGCGTTCCATATATTCCAACACCCCCGGATAACGCTCGAAATAGAGATCCATATACTTCTGCGACTCTTTGCGTGGAATGTTGAGCTGGCGCGAAAGACCAAATGCGCTCATGCCGTAAATCAGACCGAAGTTGATCGCCTTAGCACTGCGGCGCTGCTCGTTGGTCACGCTGTCCAGCGGCAAGCCGAAGACTTCCGCCGCGGTTGCCCGGTGGATATCCTTTCCTTCGGCAAACGCGGTCAGGAGGCCTTTGTCGCGGGACAGATGCGCCATAATGCGCAGTTCGATTTGCGAGTAGTCAGCAGAGACAATCAGATAATCCTCTGGTGCGATGAAAGCCTGGCGAATACGGCGGCCTTCTTCGTTACGTACCGGGATGTTCTGCAGGTTGGGGTCGGTTGATGAGAGACGACCGGTCGCCGCAACAGCCTGATGGTACGACGTGTGCACACGACCCGTTTTCGGGTTGATCATCAGCGGGAGCTTGTCGGTGTAGGTAGACTTCAGCTTCGCGAGGCCTCGGTACTGCAGAATCACTTTTGGCAGCGGGTAATCCAGCGCCAGCTCTTCCAGCACCTCTTCAGAGGTTGACGGTGCGCCGCCAGGGGTTTTCTTCAGCGGCTTGATGCCCTGCTTTTCAAACAGAATGGTTTGCAGCTGCTTCGGTGAAGAGAGGTTAAACGGCTCGCCTGCAAGCTCATGCGCTTTTTGCTCGAGCTCGGTCAAACGCTGCGCCAGCTCCCCGGAGTGGTTATGCAGCACCGTTGGGTCAATCTTCACGCCGTTGCGTTCAATGCGGGATAGCACGGGCACCAGCGGCATCTCGATATGCTGGAACACGTTCAGCGGACCTTCATGCTTCTGCAGTTTTGGCCACATCTTCAGGTGTAGCTGCAGCGTGACATCAGCATCTTCCGCCGCATAGCGCCCCGCTTCTTCCAGAGCAATCTGGTTAAAGGTGAGCTGATTTTTCCCTTTACCGGCAATCTCTTCAAAGGTGATCGTTTTGTGCTTGAGCCAGCGGTCAGATAAGGAATCCATATCATGGCGGCCCGCGACGCTGTCCAGAATGTAGGATTCAAGCATGGTGTCGAAGGCAATCCCGCGCAGTTCAATGCCGTAATTTTGCAGAATGCCTCGGTCGTACTTGAGGTTTTGCCCAACCTTGAGCGCCTTTTCGTCTTCCAGGATCGGCTTCAGCAGTTCGAGCACGCGTTCACGGGAGATCTGCTCCGGCGCATCCAGGTAATCGTGCGCCACAGGGACGTAGGCGGCAATACCCGGCTCTGTCGCAAATGACAGGCCAACCATATTGGCAGAGATGTTATCGAGGCTGTCGGTTTCGGTATCAAAGGCGAAGACCGGCGCCTTTTTCAGTTTATCGATCCAGGCGATCAGCCGTGACTCTTCAAGAATGGTTTCGTAGTTGTCGAAGGAAAGCGCCACGGCTTCTTCTTCCGCCTGCTCTTCTGCGTCAACGACGATTGTCTCCTTCGGCTTTGCAGCAGGTTTAGCCCCTTTCGCCTGCAGCCATTTACCGGCTTCCACGTCAGCGGTCCAGCGCTTGAATTCGTATTTCTTAAACAGGCTCAGCAGATCGTCAGCGGAAGGCTGTTGCACTTCAAGCTGCTCACAGCCCAGCTCCAGTTCGACATCGGTTTTGATTGTGGCCAGCTTATAGGAGAGATAAGCCACCTCTTTGTTCTCTTCCAGTTTTCCGGCCATGGTTTTTGCACCACGGAAGGAGAGCCCGGCGATTTTGTCTGGCTCCGCGTAGAGCGTATCCAGACCACCCAGCCCCTGGAGCAGCGCCTGCGCGGTTTTTTCACCGACGCCAGGGACACCCGGGATGTTATCCGAGGAATCGCCCATCAACGCGAGGAAGTCGATAATCAGCTCAGGCGGCACGCCATACTTTGTGACCACTTCTTCTGGCCCCAGAATGGTGTTGGTCATGGTGTTAATCAGGGTGATGCCTGGCGTCACCAGTTGCGCCATATCTTTATCACCGGTGCTGATCAGCACAGGACGCCCCATCTTTTCTGCTTCACGCGCCAGCGTGCCGATAACGTCATCAGCCTCAACGCCAGAGACGGCCAGCAGCGGCAGCCCCATCGCTTTTACCATGGTATGCAGCGGCTCAATCTGCGCACGCAGATCGTCAGGCATTGGCGGACGGTGAGATTTGTAATGCTCAAACAGCTCATCGCGGAAAGTTTTACCTTTCGCATCAAAGACTACAGCCGCATGGGTTGGCTGATACTGAAGGATCAGGCTGCGCAGCATGTTCAGCACGCCGTACATTGCGCCGGTAGGTTCCCCTGCGCTATTGGTCAGAGGAGGAAACGCATGGTATGCCCGATACAGGTAAGAAGAGCCATCGACGAGAATAAGAGGGTTTTCTGGGATCTGAACCATAATGTCCGTGCCTTTAATCAATTTATGGGTAAAGGATGCCACAGAAGGATGAAAACATCAGGTATTAGCACCAGATACAGGAAAAGATTTTGCGATCGTGAGGATCGCTCGCAAAAATCAAACTGTGGATAAGTTTGTGCATATTTTCACTTCATATGAATAACAGACGTAAAAAATACATATGAGTTAATTTTTAGATCTTAATTATCATGCTGTTATCACCTTAGATCTTATCTATATGGCCAACCGATGGCAATTTAGTCTATGTGGATATAAGCCTTGATAAGCGCGGAATCACAGTGAAATCGTCTACGGCAGGGTAAAAGCGGCCAAATCATCACATGAAAGCGCCATTAATTTGTCCGTTTTCTGGTAAAATCAGCGCCCAGCGTCGAATAGCCGGCCGCTCACTTACAGCTAACCATTTGAAAAAGCTCATCATGTCGAGATTGCTCGCTGCAATAACATTACTGTTAAGCATCATTTTAACTATCCTGGTGACTGTCGCCTGCTCTGTGCCGATCATTATCGCCGGGATCGTTAAACTGCTGTTGCCTGTCCCTGTGGTGTGGCGAGCCGTGTCCGCATTTTGTAATTTCATGATGTACTGCTGGTGCGAAGGACTGGCGATCCTGCTGTGCCTGAACCCGCATCTGAAGTGGGATATCAAAGGGCTGGAGAGTCTTAGCAAGAAGAATTGGTATCTGCTGATTTGCAATCACCACAGCTGGGCGGACATCGTGGTGTTATGCGTACTTTTTCGCAAACAGATCCCGATGAACAAATACTTTCTGAAACAGCAGCTCGCCTGGGTGCCTTTTATCGGGCTGGCCTGCTGGGCGCTTGATATGCCGTTTATGAAACGCTATTCGCGCAGCTATTTGATTCGTCATCCCGAGCGTCGCGGCAAAGATGTGGAGACCACACGCCGTTCCTGCGAAAAGTTTCGCGCGCATCCTACGACCATCGTAAACTTTGTTGAAGGCTCCCGATTTACGGAGGAGAAGCACCAACAAACCCGCTCTCCTTACCAGCACTTGCTGCCGCCAAAGGCTGCGGGTATTGCGATGGCGCTTAACGTGCTGGGATCGCAGTTCGATAAACTCCTGAACGTCACGCTCTGCTATCCGGAAAACGATAAGACGCCGTTCTACGATATGCTCAGCGGCAAACTGACGCGCATTGTTGTGCGTGTCGATCTGGTCCCGATAGATGCCGGGCTGCACGGTGATTACGTTAACGATAAGAGTTTCAAGCGTCGTTTCCAGCAGTGGCTTAATACGCTCTGGAAAGAGAAAGACGAACAGATAGACAATATTAAATCTTTATACAAAAACGCCGGTCAGTGACCGGCGTTTTTACATCAGCGAAATTACTTCTTCTCAACCAGGTATTTCACGGTATCAGCATACTGCTGTACGAAGATATCCATGCTGCTGGTGTCCATGCCCTGCATATTCAGCTGGTATTTGCCGTTAACAAACATCGCCGGAACGCCCTGAAGCTGGAGGTCAGCAGCCGCTTTTTCCTGCTGAGCAACCAGAGATTTCACCACAAAGCTGTTCCATGCAGCGTCATACTCTTCACCTTTCACGCCGGCATCAACGAACACTTTACGGATATCCGCAGTGGTCTGAACGGTCTGGGTTTTCTGTACGGCTTCAAACATTGGCGCAGTGATCTTATCTTCCACGCCCAGTGCCATCGCAACCGCCCACGCCTGGGTCAGGTCTTTACCCAATGGGCCCAGGAACTCGACGTGGTACTTGGTCATTTTGGTGCCTTCTGGCAGCTTTTTCTTTACGCTATCCGAAACATGCAGCACCTGCTCGAACTGATAGCAGTGTGGGCAGTAGAACGAGAAAAACTCCAGAACCTGTGGCTCGCCAGCGACCGGTTTGTCCAGCGTGGTGTACTGTTTGCCGTCGGTAAACTGCGCAGCAGAAGCGCTAAATGCCAGAATTATACCTGCCAGCGCCAGCCAAATTTTTTTCATGATTAACTCTCTCCTGGGTGTGTCCAATTAATACATCGGCGTTAATTGCAGAGGGGGTTCCTGAAGAACCTTGACCTGCTCAGTAAATGTAGATATCTGGCTACGCCAGTAATCCTCTCCGGTAAGCCACGGGAAATTCCGGGGAAATGCGGGATCGTCCCAACGCCTGATTAACCATGCGAGATAATAAACAAAACGCATCGCACGTAAAGGCTCAATCAGGGCAATTTCGTCTGAATTAAACGGGCTAAATTCTTCATAAGCTTCAATAATGGTTTCAAGCTGCATGCGTTGCTCGGCTTTGTCGCCATTGAGCAGCATCCACAGGTCCTGAACCGCGGGCCCCATACGCGCATCATCGAGATCGACAAACAGCGGGCCATCACGCCAGAGGATATTTCCGGCATGACAATCGCCATGCAGGCGCAGGACGGAAATATCGTCACGCCAGCAGGTTTTAACAGCAGCAATGAGCTTATCGGTGGCGTTGAGGAAATCATCCTTTAACGCAGCGGGGATCATGGCAGACGTTTCGAATATTTCGCGTGGCTCAAGAAGGTATTCCTGAATTCCGATAGTCGGGCGGGCAATAAAGGCTTTTTTGCGTCCCGTCTGGTGTATGCGCCCAAGATAGCGGGCAACCCACTCCATCTGATCGATATTATCCGCTTCAAACTGGCGGCCACCCAGGCTTGGGAATACAGCGTAGTAAAACCCTTCGTGCGTGAGGAGCGTTTGATTATTGAATTTTAGCGGCGCGGCAACGGGAACATCGTCATCCAGCAGATCGTGAGCAAACTGATGCTCTTCCTGAATTTGTTCTGCGGACCAGCGTTCAGGACGATAGAACTTTACGACGAAGCGCTGACGATCCTCGTCCTGAAATTGATAGACGCGGTTTTCGTAGCTGTTTAACGGTGTTAGCCCGGAGTCCACCCGAATACCCTGTTCAAACAGGGCATCCATAATGGTGTCCGGGTGTAATGTCTGGAAAGTAAAAGCCTGGTCGTTCATCCGATCATCCGGAAATTATACGAATGATTCAGGATATCATCTTGTGGCGATTTCGGTGCCGCCGCTTACAAGCTTTTACTCTTTAATTACGCCTCGGGCGCGCAGTAATGCGGTCTTAAAATCTTCCTCATAATCCTTCTGAATACCAGGAATAACAGCATCTTTGGCAGAGTCACGCATTTTAAGGTGGTAGATCAGGATGTCGTCAGAAAGGTCTGCCAGTTCGCCGTCAAAACCTGACTCTTTCGCCAGTTTCTGTAAAAATTGCATCAGATTTAGCTCTGGCTCTTTTTGCCAGGCGGGCTGGAGGAGTTCAATAACTTCATTCAGACGTTTACATTTCATGGTGGTGCTCCTTTCATTTAGAGTGACACGTTAGCAGGGTCAATCCCACAATAAAAGAGGCGATATTCGTGAATCTTAGCCAGGAAATCATTGGGGTCGTTCTGGCAGGTGGCAGAGCGACGCGAATGGGGGGAAAAGATAAGGGGCTTCAACGCCTGAACGGCAAACCCTTATGGCAATGTGTCGCTGATACGCTCGCAGGCCAGGTGTCGACAATGGTCATCAGTGCTAACCGGCATATCGACACTTACCAGCTCAGCGGGTACGCCGTTTACCAGGATATCCTTGAGGATTACCCGGGACCGCTGGCTGGTATGCTTTCGGTCATGCAACAGTCTCACGGAGAGTGGTTCATCTTCTGTCCCTGCGATACCCCGTTTATTCCGTCCTGTCTTGTCGAACGTTTGTTGCTGCTTCGGGGTACGGCTCCTGTGGTTTGGGTACATGACGGCGAGCGTGATCATCCTGCTATCGCATTGATGCACCGATCCCTGGCGCCAGCCCTGCAGTCCTATCTGGCTGCGGGAGAGCGCAAGGTGATGGCTTTTATGCGCGAGTCTGGCGGTCATCCCGTTGATTTTAGCGATTTAAAATCAGCTTTTGTGAATGTGAATACGCCTGACGATTTGCAGATGATGCAGGAGAAAAAATGATACCTGTCGTAGCCATTTCCGCCTGGAGTGGGACCGGGAAAACCACGCTACTGAAAAAGCTCATTCCTGCGCTTTGTGCCAGAGGTATCCGTCCAGGATTGATTAAGCACACCCATCATCATATGGATGTCGATAGACCGGGAAAAGATAGCTATGCATTGCGTAAAGCGGGTGCAGCGCAAACGATGGTGGCAAGTACTCAACGCTGGGCGCTGATGACAGAAACGCCGGATGAGGCGCCGCTGGATCTCGCTTATCTGGTCAGCCGGATGGATCATACCACGCTGGATCTGGTGCTGGTTGAGGGATTTAAGCATGAGGCAGTGCCTAAGATCCTACTGTTCAGAAGCGATGCCGGGCATGATTTCAGCGAATTAACGCTGGATGAGCATGTGATTGCGGTGGCCAGTGATGTTGTATTGCCGCTTGAAGTTCCGGTGCTGGACTTAAATGATGTGGAAGGGATTGCGGAGTTTATAGTGGAGTGGATTGCGATCTGACTTACCGGGTGGCGGTTTCGCCCTACCCGGCCTACAAATCTCTGTGATGCTAAAACGCAAAAAGGCCATCCTTTCGGATGGCCTCTCTACTTATTTGATGCCTGGCAGTTCCCTACTCTCGCATGGGGAGACCCCACA
>NZ_JUMS01000044.1:0-350 GCF_001059415.1 Enterobacter sp. 940_PEND | reverse complement strand
GTGATACCACGAGCTTTTTCTTCTGGTGCGTTATCGATCTGGTCGAATGCGCGAGCAGAACCACCGTAGGTTTTTGCCAGAACGGTAGTGATTGCAGCGGTCAGCGTTGTTTTACCATGGTCAACGTGGCCGATAGTACCGACGTTAACGTGCGGTTTTGTACGTTCAAACTTTTCTTTAGACATCGATTGTCCCTCTAAGACACGGATAAATCGGTGATATCACCACATCAACCAGGCGAAATGCCTGAATTGTTGAATACAGTAAAATTGAAACAGAGAGAAACGGGAAGGAGAAGTGAAGTGGTGCTGATACCCAGAGTCGAACTGGGGACCTCACCCTTACCAAGG
>NZ_JUMS01000043.1:0-187237 GCF_001059415.1 Enterobacter sp. 940_PEND | reverse complement strand
GTTCCGTGTCAGTGGAGGCGCATTATAGGGAGTTATTCCGACGTGACAAGAGGAAATTAAAAAAAAGTTTCCATCCGCGTTTTTTTTCACCAACAGAGGTGAAATCGAGCTACAAATTGTTCTATTTGATGTATCTGCAACCACAATCACATTCGAGGTGGCATAATTATCAGCATGAATCTTTAAGGAATAAAAGCGATGCCATTAAGCGCACAACAGCTGGCCGCCCAAAAAAACCTGTCGTACGTGCTGGCAGAAAAGCTGGCTCAGCGGATTTTAGCGGGTAAATATGCCCCGGGCAGCATCCTGCCGGGTGAGATGGAGCTGGGTGAGCAGTTTGGGGTGAGCCGTACCGCCGTTCGCGAAGCGGTGAAAACCCTGACGGCAAAAGGCATGGTGCTTCCACGCCCTCGCATTGGCACACGCGTGATGCCACAGAGTAACTGGAATTTTCTCGATCAGGAACTGCTCTCCTGGTGGATGACGGAAGATAACTTTCACCAGGTCGTCGATCACTTTCTGGTGATGCGCAGCAGCCTTGAACCTCAGGCATGTCTGCTTGCCGCCACGCTAGGAACTGCAGAGCAGAAAGCACAGCTTAACGCGCTGATGGAAGAGATGGTGTTCCTGAAAAAGCACTTCAACCGCGAACGCTGGGTTGAGGTTGATATGGCCTGGCATGAACACATCTATATGATGAGCGCCAATCCGTTTCTCACCTCTTTTGCCTCTTTATTTCATTCGGTGTATCACACCTACTTTACCTCTATTACACAAAACGAAGTGGTAAAACTGGATTTGCACCAGGCGATAGTAGATGCCATCCAGGAAAGCGACGGGCAGCGAGCCCTGAGTGCGTGCCAGGCACTGCTGGCCGCGCCAACCCACCAGCAGGTAAATAAATGACAACGAAAAAAGCGCGCAGCATGGCCGGATTGCCGTGGATTGCAGCCATGGCGTTTTTTATGCAGGCACTGGATGCCACCATCCTCAACACAGCGCTTCCCGCTATTGCGCAAAGCCTTAACCGCTCCCCGCTGGCGATGCAGTCCGCCATCATCAGCTACACCCTGACGGTCGCAATGTTAATTCCGGTCAGCGGCTGGCTGGCCGACCGCTTTGGCACCCGCAGAGTTTTCATGCTGGCCGTAACGCTCTTTACGCTCGGTTCACTGGCCTGTGCGCTCTCCTCATCCTTAACGGAGCTGGTTATCTTCCGCGTATTGCAGGGCATTGGCGGCGCGATGATGATGCCGGTGGCGCGTCTTGCCTTGCTGCGAGCCTACCCCAGGAGCGAACTGCTTCCCGTGCTCAACTTCGTCACCATGCCGGGCCTGGTCGGCCCGATTCTTGGCCCGGTACTCGGTGGCGTGTTTGTCACCTGGGCAAGCTGGCACTGGATCTTCCTGATTAATATTCCAATTGGCGTTGCGGGGCTGCTGTATGCCCGCAAATATATGCCGAACTTCACCACGCCAAGGCGCAGCTTCGACATGGGAGGCTTTTTCCTGTTTGGCCTGAGCCTGGTGTTATTCTCCAGCGGAATGGAGCTGTTTGGCGAGAAGATCGTCGCGACGTGGATGGCGCTCTCCGTTATCCTCGCCGGGATTCTGCTGTTCCTTCTTTATATACGTCACGCGCGCCGTCACCCGACGCCGTTAATTTCCCTGGGGCTCTTTAACACCCGAACGTTTTCAGTTGGGATTGCAGGAAACATTGCGTCTCGTCTGGGGACGGGTTGCGTACCGTTCCTGATGCCATTGATGCTGCAGGTGGGTTTCGGCTACCCGGCCCTGATTGCTGGCTGCATGATGGCACCCACGGCAATGGGCTCAATTCTGGCAAAATCAACCGTGACACAGGTGCTGCGCTGGTTTGGCTATCGTAAGACGCTGGTTGGCGTGACGGTCTTTATCGGTCTGATGATTGCGCAGTTCTCGCTGCAATCCGCCGCGTTACCCGTTTGGATGCTGATCCTGCCGCTATTTGTGTTGGGCATGGCGATGTCGACGCAGTTCACGTCGATGAACACCATCACCCTCGCCGACCTGACTGACGAGAACGCCAGCAGCGGCAACAGCGTGCTGGCGGTAACGCAACAGCTGTCGATCAGTTTAGGGGTTGCCGTGAGTGCAGCGGTGCTGCGGTTTTATGAAGGTTTTGACAGCGCAAATACCGTTGAGCAGTTCCACTATACCTTTATCACCATGGGCGCACTTACCGTGGTATCGGCGCTGGTCTTTATGCTGTTAAAACCGAAAGATGGCCGAAACCTGATTAAAGAGCGTCACAAAGAGAAAGCTAAACCGAACCGCGTTCCATCAGAACAGGAGTAAGCTGCAGGCGTTGCTGTTGCAGCGTGGGCTGCGCCATACGGTGGATCAACACATCGATGGCCAGCTCGCCCAGTTCATCTTTTGGCTGATGGATCGTGGTCAACGGCGGCGTCATGTAGCTGGCCAGTTCGATATCGTCATAGCCAATCACCGCCATATCATCAGGCACGCGTAGCCCCGCCTGATACAACGCCTGGTAGGCACCAAACGCCATCGCGTCGTTACCAATAAACACCGCCTGCGGACGCGGCTTTAGCGCCAGCAGTTTCTGCATCGCCTCGAAACCGCCGTTAAATTCAAAATCACCGGTGATTCGATAGCCATCAGGAATGGCAAGCCCCGCCCGTTCCATGGCAGAGAGATATCCTTCCAGACGCAAACGCGCCGGGGTTTTGTCCAGCGGGCCGGTAATACAGGCGATGCGGGTATAGCCTTTATCGATCAGATACTGGGTGGCCATATCGCCCCCCAGCAGAGAGTTATCCTGAATAAGATCGCTGGTGCCGTCGAACGGCGCCCAGTCCATCATCACCGTGGGAATGGAGGGATAGCGCTGGATAATCTCTTTCGAGGGCTGGTGCGTTTCAGTACAAAGCAGCAGTAGCCCGTCGACGCGTTTTTGCATCAGCGTTTCCAGGTTACGGTTCATGCGCTGCTCATCACCTTCGGTATTGCACAGTACCAGGCTGTAGCCACGCTCGAAGCAGCTACGCTCCACGCCGCGAACCAGTTCTGAATAAAAGGGGTTGGTACTGGCGGTGATCAGCATACCGATGGTGCGCGTCTGGTTGAGCTTAAGGCTGCGCGCCAGCGCAGACGGCGCATAGTTGAGTTCTTTTACCGCAGCTTCAACTTTCTCCCGAATCGCCTCGCTGACGAAGCGATCGTTGTTTATAACGTGGGAGACCGTCGAGGTAGAAACGCCCGCCATGCGGGCGACATCTTTCATTGTGGCCAAGCGTTACCCCTGCTGACTTAAGAATTCATCGATCTCTTTACGCCACGGAACGGAAGGCTGGGCGCCTTTGCGCGTCACCGCAATCGCGGCAGCAGCGTGTGCGAAGCGAATAGCGTCATCCATTCTCTTGCCTTCCAGCAGCGCGGTGACAAGTGCACCGTTAAAGGTATCTCCCGCTGCGATGGTATCAATCGCTTTGACCTTAAAGCCCGGCACGCGACGGCCTTCGCCATTGACGCTTGCCCACACTCCACGGCTACCAAGGGTGATAATCACGGTGCCGATGCCCTTATCATGCAGTGCACGCGCGGCTCGCGCGGCATCGTCATCATTTTCTACGCGAATACCCGTCAGCTTTTCGGCTTCGGTTTCGTTCGGCGTAATGATATCCACCAGTGCCAGCAGCTCGTCTGATAATACACGGGCTGGGGCCGGGTTAAGTACGACAGTGGTATGATTTTCATGCGCAATTTTCGCGGCGGCCAGCACGCTTTCAACCGGTGACTCCAGTTGCATGAGCAGGGCTTCCGCTCCGGCGATGATGGCACGTTGCGCTTCTACGCGCTCCGTCGTCAGCGCAGCGTTAGCACCCGCATGAATACCGATGACATTCTCACCTTCAGCATTGACGAAAATCAGCGCCACGCCGGTCGATTCCCCTGCAACCACGCTGACCGTTGCGATATCAATGTTGTCGCTCGCCAGCTGTTTGCGTACTCGCTCACCGGTATCGTCATCACCCGTGCAGGCGATAAACGCAATATTCGCCCCGCTGCGACCGGCAGCGACGGCCTGGTTGGCGCCTTTACCGCCAAATGCCACCTGATACTGGTTACCCGTGACGGTTTCGCCCGGTGCAGGGAACGATTCAAGATTAAGAATGTGATCGGCATTGATACTGCCAAGGACGACGAGGTTGCCTGCGGTTTTCATGGTTGGGTTGTCCATCTGAGAGCGCCACCGGTGTTACCCGGTGGCGTATGCCACACTTTTCTTTATTGGTGTCCCTCAGGCAGCCAGCGACTGCCTGATTCGCCTTTTACTGCTTGATGACCAGCTTCAGGTCAACTGGGTATTTAGCCTGAACTTTTTCGCCCTTCAGCACTTTGTCGGCAGTTTCAACGCCAGTTGCGCCAATCTGCTCAGGCAGCTGAGCGATGGTCGCAGCCAGTTTGCCATCGTTTACTGCTTTTTCACCATCCGGCGTGCCGTCAAATCCGACAACCATCACATCAGATTTACCTGCGGTCTGCAGGGCACGCAGCGCGCCGAGCGCCATTTCGTCGTTCTGTGCGAACACGGCCTGCACGTCAGGATGCGCGGTCAGCAGGTTCTGCATAACGTTCAGACCTTTAGTACGGTCGAAGTCTGCCGGCTGGCTGGCCAGCACGTTGAATTTGTGTGCAGCCACTGCCTGCTGGAAGCCTTCACCACGCTCGCGGGCTGCAGACGTACCGGCAATCCCCTGCAGTTCGATAACTTTCGCGCCTTCGCCGGCTTTCTTCGCGATGTAATCACCGGCGATTTTACCGCCCAGCACGTTATCAGACGCAATGTGGCTAACAACTTCGCCTTTCGTTGCCTGGCGGTCCAGAGTGATCACCGGAATTTTCGCCTGGTTTGCCATTTTAACGGCGTTACCGACGGCATCAGAATCGGTTGGGTTGATCAGCAGAATTTTGGTGCCGCGAACGGTTAAGTCCTGAACGTTAGCCAGCTCTTTCGCCGGGTTGTTCTGTGAATCCAGCACCACCAGGTTGTAGCCCAGTTTGTCCGCTTCTTTCTGCGCACCGTCCTTCAGGGAGACGAAGAACGGGTTGTTCAGGGTAGAGACAACCAGCGCGATGGTGTCTTTCGCCATGGCGTTAGCACTTACGGTTGCGCTCAGCGCGACAGCAGAAACCAGGGTAGCCAGTTTTTTCATGTTCATATCTAAGATGTCCTGTAGTGTCGTCAGTTACTGTTTTTTGTTGTCTACCAGTACCGCCAGCAAAATCACCACTGCCTTAACGATCATCTGGTAATAGGAGGAAACACCTAACAAATTCAAACCATTATTCAGGAAACCGAGAATCAGTGCGCCGATCAATGTCCCAACAATGCGACCTTTACCGCCCGCAAGACTCGTACCGCCCAGAACCACTGCCGCGATAGCATCCAGCTCATAACCCGTCCCTGCCGTTGGCTGCGCGGAGGAGAGGCGCGCCACTTCGATGATACCTGCCAGCGATGCCAGCAGACCGCACAGGGAGTAAACGATAATTTTGACTTTATTAACGCTGATACCGGACAGGCGCGTTGCCGCTTCGTTACCGCCCAGCGCGTAGATATAACGACCCAGACGGGTGTGGTGCAGCATGTACCACGCCGCCAGGAAGACGATAGCCATGATCCAGACCGGGGTCGGAACACCCAGCGGGCGACCAATACCGAACCAGCCAAACAGATCGGCGTTATCGGTAAAGCCGGTATTGACCGGGCTGCCGTTGGTGTACACCATGGTCACACCGCGCAGCAGCAGCATCATCACCAGCGTAGCGATAAACGCCTGAACGCGGCCTTTTGCTACAATCACGCCGGTTACGGCACCAATCGCCGCGCCTGCCGCCAGGGCCGCGGCCACGGCCACCAGCGCGTTGACTTCAATGCCGACAATCGAAGCGGCGATCGCGCCGGTGAGCGCCAGCAGGGAACCGACGGACAGATCGATACCTGAGGTCAAAATCACCAGCGTCATGCCGACCGCCATAATGGCGTTCACCGATGTTTGCTGCAGAATGTTGAACAAGTTATTAACGGTGAAAAAGTTCGGGCTCATGGTCGATACAATCGCGATCAGCACCAGCAGGGCAATCAGCGATTTTTGTTCCATCAGCCATGCCTTTGTGAAATAGCGGCGACCAGAAACAGCCTGGGTAGTCATCTTCTTACTCCTGATTCACGCGATTAAGCTTGCCCACAGCGGCAGCCATCAGAACTTCCTGGGTGGCCTGCTCGCGAGTGAATTCACCGCCGAGATGCCCTTCATGCATGACGATAATGCGATCGCTCATGCCTAATACTTCTGGCATCTCGGAAGAGACCAGAATGATGCTCAGACCGTCGGCCTTGAACTGGTTAATCAGCTGATAGATCTCTTTCTTCGCGCCCACGTCCACGCCGCGGGTTGGCTCGTCGAGGATCAACACTTTCGGGCGCGTCATCAGCCCGCGCGCAATCGCCACTTTTTGCTGATTACCGCCGGACAACAGGCCAATCGCCTGCTCCATCGACGGGGTTTTGACGTTAAAGAGGCGGATAAAATCGCTCACCGCCTGCTGCTCATCTTTATGCTTCAGGCTACCGCCGCTATGGCTGAAATAGCGCAGCGCGGTCAGGGACATGTTCTCTTTAACCGACATCCCCAGCACCAGGCCGTCGCGTTTGCGGTCTTCGGAGATATAAACGATGCCGTTCGCCAGGCCATCCTGCGGAGAGCGGGTGACCACTTCATGACCGTCGAGGGTGACATAACCGCTGGTGCGCGGCAGTGCGCCGTACAACACTTTCATCAGCTCGGTACGCCCGGCCCCCATCAGGCCCGCCACGCCCAGGATCTCGCCCTGGCGCAGGGTAAAGGTCACGTCGTTCACACCCGGACCGCAGAGGTTGTCCACCTTCAGGCGGATCTCACCCGGCGCTTTCTCCAGATGCGGATACTGATCTTCGAGCTTGCGTCCCACCATCATTTCGATGAGCGTATCTTCGGTCAGCGTGGCGACTTCGCGCTCGGCAATAAACTGCCCGTCGCGGAAGACGGTGACGTCATCGCAGATTTCGAAGATCTCTTTCATGCGGTGAGAGATATAGACAATCCCGCGCCCCTGCGATTTCAGCTCGCGGATCACGCGGAACAAGGATTCGGTTTCGGTGTCGGTCAGAGCGTCGGTGGGTTCATCCATAATGATGACCTTCGACTCAAAGCTCAGCACCTTCGCAATTTCCACCATCTGCTGATCGCCAATGGACAGATCGCCTACCAGTCGGTCGCTCTTAAAGCGCAGGTTCAGCTTCGCCAGCAGCTTGTCCGCTTCGGCATACATGGTTTTCCAGTCGATTTTGCCGAACCGGTTAACAAACTCGCGGCCGAGGAAGATGTTTTCCGCAATGGTGAGCTGCGGGATCAGGTTCAGCTCCTGGTGAATAATACCGATGCCCGCTTCCTGAGAGGATTTTGGGCCATTGAAGGTGGTCTCTTTCCCCAGCCAGACGAGTGAACCGGCATCGCGTTGATAGATACCGGTCAGCACTTTCATCATGGTGGATTTGCCGGCACCGTTTTCGCCCACCAGCGCCATCACGCGCCCGGGGTAGACGTTCAGCGCCGCGCCGGAGAGGGCTTTTACGCCCGGGAACGACTTATCGATCCCTTTGAGTTGCAGTAATGCGTCCATGATGGCCTCAGAAGGTGACGCCAGCACAGAGAATGATATTCGCATACGGGGAACACTCCCCGCTGCGAATCACCGCCTGACTGTCTGCGGTTTGTTGTTTGAACAGTTCGTGCGTCGTGTAACGAATTTCTATGGTGTTTCCCTGGTGTTGTTGCAGTTGCTCAATATGGCTGAGCAACGTTTCGTGGAGTTGCGGATTATGTTGTTTAATTTCCGCCGCGAGAATGGCTGCCTCAACCTGCATCTCCGCGGTCACCACATCCAGTACCTGCATAAACGAGGGTACACCCTGCGTTAACGCCATATCGATACGGGTTGTGCTGCGTGGAACCGGTAAGCCTGCATCGCAAACCACCAGCGTATCGGTATGCCCAAGACGGGAAATAACCGATGAGATTTCTGAGTTGAGTACCGTGCCTTTCTTCATTTTCTTGCTCCACTAGCGAAACGTTTCGCTGACGTCAGTTTAATCTCAAGAATGTTCAGAAAACCATCATGACGTAACAGATTTGTGATCGACGTCGAAACGTTTCGCTAAGTGAAATGCAGAGACAATTATTGTGGGTTGGCGAGGGGTTTGGTAGGCCGGGTAAGCGAAGCGCCACCCGGCATTTTCAGAAGGGATTAGATCTCGACCTGCGTTCCCAGCTCAATCACGCGGTTAGGCGGGATCTCAAACTGGTCAGGCGCGCGCAGGGCGTTACGCTGCAGGATGAGGTACAGCTTTCCGCGCAGGCGCAGATACCACGGACGCTTGCCGATGATCAGCGACTCGTGCGACATAAAGAACGACGTCTCCATCATCCGGCAGCTCAGACCTTCCAGGCCGCAGCGGTGGAACACCTCTTCCACGTTTGGCGTTTCGCGCCAGCCGTAGCTTGCCACCACGCGCCAGAAGGTCGGAGACAGTTGCTCAATCTGCACGCGACGCACGTTGTGAACGTAAGGCGCATCTTCGGTGCGCAGCGTCAGCAGGATCACCCGCTCGTGAAGCACTTTGTTGTGCTTGAGGTTATGCATCAGCGCGAACGGTATGACGTTCAGCGCGCGAGACATATACACCGCCGTGCCCGGCACGCGGACCGGCGGGGATTTCTCCAGCGAAGCGATCATCGCCTCCAGGGAGTTACCGTGCTCATGCATGCGGCGCAGCAGGCGGAAACGCTCGCTTTTCCAGGTGGTCATGACAATGAACATCACCAGACCCAGCGTCAGCGGCAGCCAGCCACCGGAGACAATCTTGTCGAGGTTCGCAGAGAACAGCGGCACGTCGATGCACAGGAAGCCCACCAGAATCATCGCCACGAGGAATTTATTCCAGTGCCAGTTTCGGTACGCCACCGTGGTGGAGAGAAGCGATGTCAGCACCATCGTACCGGTTACCGCAATACCGTACGCTGCAGCCAGGTTACTGGAGTGCTCGAAGCTGACGATAACAATAACAACAGCGAAATAGAGGAGCCAGTTAACGAACGGGATGTAGATTTGGCCCGACTCCATCTCAGAGGTATGGATGATGCGCATTGGCGAGAGATACCCCAGACGCACGGCCTGACGCGTCAAAGAAAACACGCCGGAAATCACCGCCTGGGAGGCAATGACGGTCGCCAGCGTCGCCAGGATAAGCATCGGCACCAGCGCCCAGTCGGGCGCCAGCAGGAAGAACGGGTTCTTGATCGCTTCCGGGTTTTTAAGCAACAGCGCGCCCTGACCGAAGTAGTTCAGCACCAGCGACGGCAGCACCACAATAAACCATGCCACGCGGATAGGCAGTTTCCCGAAGTGGCCCATGTCAGCATACAGCGCTTCCACACCGGTGATGGAGAGCACGACGGCCCCCAGCGCCACGAAGGAAACCACTTTGTATTCGAGGAAGAAATGCACCGCCCAGTAAGGGTTCAGCGCATGCAGCACTTCCGGATTCGCGATAATGCTGCGTAAACCAAGCGCCGCCAGGATCAGGAACCAGGCCAGCATAATCGGCGCGAACAGTTTGCCCACCAGCCCTGTACCGTGCTTCTGGATCATGAACAGCAGCGTCAGGACAATAATGGCCAGCGGAACCACCCATGAATCAAGCTGCGGAGCGATAATCTCCAGCCCCTCAATCGCCGACAGCACCGAGATAGCTGGCGTTATCACCACTTCCCCGTAGAAGAAACTGCCGCCAATCAGGCCGATAATGACCAGCACAGAGGTCATCCTGGCCGAGGTATTACGTCCGGCAAGAGACATCAGGGTCAGGATCCCACCTTCACCTGCGTTATCAGCACGCATAACGAAGGAGAGATATTTAACGGAAACCATCAGGATCAGCAGCCAGAAAATGAGGGACAGGAAGCCAAACACGGCATCGCGTTCAACACCAAAACCAAACTGGCCGGACAGACATTCACGAAGCGTATAAAGCGGGCTGGTGCCGATATCACCGTAGACAACCCCGATCGCCGCAAGCGTTATTGCGGGTAATGATTGCTTATTATCAGTGCTCATAGACTAGTCTTTTCGTTTAAATAACAAATGTGTTCCCGGTCCCTTGGCCCACAAAAAGCGCACAGTATGCACGATTCATTGCAAAATCGTACCCCTAAATGCAACCGCATTAATGTAGCGCAAAGAAAATTGCGCCGCACTTCAGTCTATTACCAGCCCTGACTGAAACGTCTATACTCGCTTCAATTGGCCGCCACGACGGCGAAAGGATGCAAAACTATTATGGCTCACTCACATTTATTAGCAGAAAGAATTTCCCGCCTCAGCAGCGCGCTGGAGAAAGGCCTTTTCGAGCGTAGCCACGCCATCCGCCTCTGCTTACTGGCGGCGCTGAGCGGTGAGAGCGTGTTTTTGCTGGGACCGCCGGGCATTGCCAAAAGCCTGATTGCCCGCAGGCTAAAATTTGCTTTTCAGAATGCCCGCGCCTTCGAATATCTCATGACCCGGTTTTCCACCCCAGAAGAAGTTTTTGGTCCGCTCTCCATTCAGGCATTGAAAGATGAGGGGCGCTATCAGCGCCTGACAGAAGGGTATCTTCCGGAGGCTGAGATTGTTTTTCTCGATGAGATCTGGAAAGCGGGGCCGGCTATTCTTAACACCCTCCTCACGGCGATAAATGAACGTCGATTCCGTAACGGCGCCAGTGAAGAGAAAATCCCGATGCGCCTGCTGGTGGCCGCCTCTAACGAACTGCCTGAAGCCGACAGCAGTCTGGAAGCGCTGTATGACCGTATGCTTATCCGTCTGTGGCTGGACAAAGTGCAGGATAAGTCCAACTTCCGCTCCATGCTGGTCAGCCAGCAGGATGAAAGTGAAAACCCGGTATCCGCTTCGCTACAGGTGACGGATGAGGAGTATCACCAGTGGCAGCAGGATATCGGCAAAATCAAACTGCCTGACGCCGTCTTCGAGCTGATCTATCTGCTGCGCCAGCAGCTTGATCTCATCCCTTCAGCGCCCTATGTCTCCGATCGCCGGTGGAAAAAAGCGATCCGCCTGCTGCAGGCGAGCGCCCTGTTCAGCGGCCGTGATGCCGTTGCGCCAATCGATCTGATCCTGCTGAAAGATTGCCTCTGGCACGATGCAGAAGGCATGAATCTGATGCAGCAGCAGCTTGACGTTTTGATGACCGGACACGCCTGGGGACAGCAGGCAATGCTCAACCAGCTGGGGGCGATTGCCCAGCGGCGCATCCAGCTCCAGCAGCAGCAAAGTGATAAAACCGCGCTGAAAGTGAATCGCCTTGGGGGCATGTTCGCCCGCAAACCGCACTACGAGCTTCCCGCAGATCTGACCGGCGCAACGCTAACGCTGCTGCTTCAGCAGCCGCTTAAACTGCATGATATGCAGGTGGTGCACATTACGATTGAGCGCGAGGCGCTGGCGCAGTGGCTGGATAAGGGCGGAGAGATCCGAGGAAAACTCAACGGCATTGGTTTCGCGCAGCCGCTGAATATGGAAGTGGACAGCAGCCAGCACCTGGTGATCCGTGACGTCAGCCTCCAGGGATCGCGTCTTGCGCTGCCGGGAACCGCTTCGGATAGCGTGCCGGAAGAGATCAAGCAGCAGCTGGAAGCGCTGGATACCGAATGGCATCAGCAGCACACCCGCTTTAGCGAGCAGCAAAAATGCCTCTTTATTCATAGCGACTGGTTAGGTCGCATCGAAGCCAGCCTGCAGGACGTCAGCGCGCAGATCAAACAGGCGCGTCAATGCTAACGCTCGATACGCTTAACGTCATGCTGGCCGTCAGCGAGGAGGGGTTGATCGAAGAAGTGGTCATTACCCTTCTGGCGTCGCCGCAGCTGGCGGCGTTTTTTGAAAAATTTCCGAAGCTAAAAAAGGCGATGACGGACGATCTGCCCCGCTGGCGGGAAAATTTGCGTCAGCGGTTCAGGGAGACCGAAGTTCCGCCTGAGTTAACGGAAGAGGTGGCCTGCTATCAGCAGTGCCAGCGGCTCTCCACGTCGCAGTTTATCGTCCAGCTCCCGCAAACCCTGACGTTGCTCGATAACGTCCACTCTCCGTTTGCCAGCCAGGCCCGGGCGCTGGTCACGGATAACGCCACCTTTACACCCGCACTGCATACCCTCTTCTTACAGCGCTGGCGCCTCAGCCTGGTGGTTCAGGCCACAACGCTGAACCAGCAGCTGCTGGATGAAGAGCGTGAACAGCTGCTCAGCGAAGTTCAGGAACGTATGACGCTGAGCGGCCAGCTAGAACAGGTGCTTGTGGAGAATGAAAACGCCGCAGGGCGTCTCTGGGATATGAGCGCCGGTCAGCTCCGGCGCGGGGATTATCAGCTTATAGTCAAATACGGCGATTTTCTGGCGCGGCAGCCCGAGCTGATGAAGCTTGCAGAACAGCTGGGTCGCTCAAGGGAGGCAAAATCGGTCCCAAAGAAAGATGCCCCGATGGAAACCTTCCGCACCCTGGTGCGCGAACCGGCTACCGTGCCTGAGCAGGTCGACGGGCTCCAGCAGAGCGACGACATCTTACGCCTGCTGCCGACCGAGCTAAGCACGCTGGGGATGACCGAGCTGGAGTATGAGTTTTATCGTCGGCTGGTTGAAAAACAGCTTCTCACCTACCGACTGCACGGTGAAGCCTGGCGCGAGAAAGTCAGCCAACGGCCGGTCGTCCATCAGGATTTTGATGAACAGCCGCGCGGGCCATTCATTGTTTGCGTGGATACGTCCGGTTCGATGGGCGGGTTTAACGAGCAGTGCGCGAAGGCCTTCTGTCTGGCACTGATGCGCGTGGCGCTCGCCGATCGCCGTCGCTGCTTCATCATGCTCTTCTCCAGCGAGGTGGTGGGCTATGAGCTGACGAACCAGCAGGGGATCGAGCAGGCAATCCGCTTTCTGAGCCAGCGCTTTCGCGGCGGCACGGATCTGGCCAGCTGCTTCCGCAGTATTGTGGAGCGTATGCAGGGCGGCGACTGGTACGACGCTGACGCGGTGGTGATTTCCGATTTTATTGCCCAGCGGCTGCCGGATGACGTGGTGAATAAGGTGAAGGAATTACAGCGGGTGCACCAGCACCGTTTTCACGCGGTGGCGATGTCAGCCCATGGAAAACCCGGCATCATGCGCATCTTCGATCATATCTGGCGCTTTGATACCGGGCTGCGTAGCCGCCTGCTCAGACGCTGGCAGCGTTAATTACAGAAGAGAACCGACGCTTTCACGTACCTGCTGCGGCCAGACGCCACACTGAACCTGACCGATATGGGGTACTTGCAGCAGCAGCATGGTTAAACGGGACTGGCCGATACCGCCGCCGATCGTCTGAGGCATTTCACCGCGCAGCAGCGCCTGGTGCCACTCGAGTTTGAGACGATCTTCATCACCGGTGACCGCCAGCTGGCGCTTCAGCGCGTCGGCATCCACGCGGATCCCCATAGATGAAATCTCGAATGCGTCTTCCAGTACCGGGTTCCACACCAGAATATCGCCGTTCAGCCCGGCAAATTCGCCCTCACCCGCCGTACTCCAGTCATCATAATCCGGTGCGCGAACGTCGTGGCGTTTGCCATCAGACAGTTTGCCGCCGATACCGATCAGGAATACTGCACCTAATTCTTTAGCGATCGCACGCTCGCGACCTTTAGCATCGAGATCCGGGAAGCGGCTCAGCAGCTCCTGGCTGTGGACAAAGTGGATCGTATCCGGCAGGAACGGTGCCAGACCAAACTCTTTGCTCACGGCCGCTTCGGTTGCTTTGATCCCGGCGTAGATCGCCTCAACGGTGGATTTCAGCGTACCGACGTGGCGTTCACCATCACCCATTACGCGCTCCCAGTCCCACTGGTCAACGTAAACGGAATGAATCGGAGAAAGGCGGTCTTCATCGGGACGAAGGGCTTTCATGTGCGTGTAGAGCCCTTCGCCCGCGCTGAAGTCGTGTTGTCCCAGAGTTTGACGCTTCCACTTCGCCAGGGAATGAACCACTTCGAACTGAGCGTCTGGCAGCGTTTTCACTTTTACCTGTACCGCTTTTTCGCATCCAGAGAGGTTATCCTGCGTCCCGTCACCCACGCGGCTCAGAATCGGCGCCTGAACTTCAATAAGGCCAAGCTTCTCTTCCAGCTGGCGGGAAAAATGGGATTTTACGAAACTGATCTGGCGTTGTTTTGCGATGTAAGCGGTTTTCATTATTTATACTCCTGCGTCCTGTTGATATTGATTAAGCAACAGAAATGGCATCAGATTCAATAACTCATCAAAAAAAAGCCACCTTCACTTTTGATTCGATAAATTTAAACGCTAGAATAGAGTGATTCATTAATCTTCATAAGAAAAAGCTATGGAAAATTATCAGATCGACAATCTCGACCGAGGCATTCTGGAGGCGTTAATGGCCAATGCCCGTACCGCCTACGCCGAGCTGGCAAAACAGTTTGGCGTCAGCCCGGGAACCATTCACGTCCGCGTAGAGAAGATGAAGCAGGCGGGGATCATTACCGGCGCACGCATTGACGTCAGTCCTAAGCATCTTGGTTACGACGTCTGCTGCTTCATCGGCATCATTCTTAAAAGCGCCAAAGATTACCCTTCCGCCCTGGCGAAGCTGAACGCGCTGGATGAAGTCACCGAGGCGTATTACACCACCGGGCATTACAGCATCTTTATTAAAGTCATGTGCCGATCCATCGACGCCCTCCAGCAGGTACTTATCAACAAGATCCAAACAATCGATGAAATTCAGTCCACCGAGACGCTGATCTCCCTGCAAAACCCGATCATGCGTACCATCCGCCCGTGATCGGGCAAATTCATTCCCACATTTTCCACAGGTAGATCCCAGCTCGTTCACAGCGTACAATGACCGTCTCTTTATCTGGGCGAGCGATCAATGGCGGACATTACCCTTATCAGCGGCAGCACCCTTGGTGGTGCGGAATACGTAGCGGAACACCTGGCTGAAAAGCTGGAAGATGCGGGCTTTTCCACGGAAACCCTGCACGGTCCGTTGCTTGAAGATCTCCCGACTGACGGGGTCTGGCTGCTGATCACCTCCACGCACGGCGCGGGCGATCTGCCGGATAACCTGCAACCTTTATATGACGAACTGCTGGAACAGCAGCCCGACCTGTCAAACGTCCGTTTTGGCGCGGTGGGGATCGGCAGTCGTGAATATGACACCTTTTGCGGGGCAATAGAGAAAGTTGAAGCCGCTGTAACCTCTTGTGGAGCAAAACAGCTGGGTGAAACGCTCAAGATCAACATCCTCGATCATGACATTCCGGAGGATCCAGCCGAGATCTGGCTCGCGGAATGGAAAAATTTACTCAAAAACGATTAAAGATCGCGCGAACAGATGTGGATAACTCTGGTTAAAAGCTCGTATTAACCCGTAGTTATCCAAAGAACAACTGTTGTATCGTTTTTGACCTGTGCATAAAGTCGCGATCTGATCCCAGCTTATACTGTCCAGGATCACCGATCATTCACAGCAAACGATCCTTTCTAACTGCATGATCTTCTTTGTGAGATCGGACTTATCCACACAGGTTCGCGATCCTAATAAGAGATCACAATAGAACAGATCTCTAAATAAAAAGATCTTCTTTTTAATAGCCCAGGATCCCAATGCTTTCTCGAAAGACTAAAGTTGAGTAGAATCCACGGCCCGGGCTTCAATCCATTTTCATACCGCTTTACGCGAGGCAGACCACCATGTTTTATCAGGATCCTTTTGACGTCATCATCATTGGCGGGGGTCATGCAGGCACTGAGGCCGCAATGGCCGCAGCGCGTATGGGTCAGCAGACCCTGCTTTTGACACACAATATCGACACGCTGGGACAAATGTCCTGTAATCCGGCGATTGGCGGCATTGGGAAAGGACACCTGGTAAAAGAAGTGGATGCACTTGGCGGCCTGATGGCGAAAGCGATCGATCATGCTGGCATCCAGTTTAGGATACTAAACGCGAGTAAAGGTCCCGCCGTGCGTGCGACCCGAGCTCAGGCAGACCGTGTACTTTACCGTCAGGCTGTGCGTACTGCCCTGGAGAACCAGCCGAACCTGATGATCTTCCAGCAGGCGGTTGAAGATCTTATCGTTGAGAACGATCGCGTCGTAGGTGCCGTGACCCAGATGGGTCTCAAATTCCGTGCGAAAGCCGTGGTGCTGACCGTGGGCACATTCCTGGACGGTAAAATTCATATCGGTCTGGATAACTACAGCGGTGGCCGTGCCGGCGATCCGCCGTCTATTCCCCTGTCTCGCCGTCTGCGTGAACTGCCGCTGCGCGTCAGCCGCCTGAAAACCGGTACGCCGCCGCGTATTGATGCGCGCACCATTGATTTCAGCGTGCTGGCGCAACAGCACGGTGATAATCCGATGCCGGTGTTCTCGTTCATGGGCAATGCGGCTCAGCATCCGCAGCAGGTACCGTGCTACATCACGCATACCAACGAGAAAACCCATGACGTGATCCGCAATAACCTCGATCGCAGCCCCATGTATGCCGGCGTGATCGAAGGGATCGGCCCACGCTACTGTCCGTCGATCGAAGACAAAGTGATGCGCTTCGCCGATCGTAACCAGCACCAGATCTTCCTGGAGCCGGAAGGGCTGACCTCAAATGAAATTTATCCGAACGGCATCTCCACCAGTCTGCCGTTCGATGTACAGATGCAAATTGTTCGCTCAATGCAGGGGATGGAGAATGCGAAAATCGTTCGTCCCGGCTACGCTATTGAGTACGATTTCTTCGATCCGCGCGACCTGAAGCCAACCCTGGAAAGCAAATTCATCCACGGTCTGTTCTTCGCGGGGCAGATTAACGGCACTACCGGCTACGAAGAAGCGGCTGCGCAGGGCCTGCTTGCCGGTTTGAACGCCGCGCGCTTCTCCGCTGAGAAAGAGGGCTGGGCACCAGGCCGTTCTCAGGCGTATCTGGGCGTGTTGGTTGACGATCTCTGCACGCTGGGTACCAAAGAGCCGTATCGTATGTTTACCTCTCGCGCTGAATATCGCCTGATGCTTCGTGAAGATAACGCCGACCTGCGTCTGACCGAAATGGGCCGCGAGCTGGGTCTGGTCGATGACGAACGCTGGGCGCGCTTCAACGAAAAGCTGGAGCGCATTGAACAGGAACGTCAGCGCCTGAAAACCACCTGGGTGAATCCGCAGGCGGAAACCGCTGCCGAAGTAAACGCTCACTTAACCGCGCCGCTGTCGCGTGAAGCCAGCGGGGAAGATCTGCTGCGCCGTCCTGAAGTCACCTACGAGAACCTGGTCAAACTGACCGCCTTCGCGCCGGGGCTGGAAGACGCTGAAGCGGCAGAGCAGGTTGAGATCCAGGTGAAGTACGAAGGTTACATCGCGCGTCAGCAGGATGAGATCGAAAAACAGCAGCGTAACGAAAACACGCTGCTGCCGGAAATGCTGGACTACCGCCAGGTGACGGGCCTTTCCAACGAAGTGATCGCCAAGCTGAACGATCACAAACCGGTATCGATCGGCCAGGCATCCCGTATCTCCGGCGTCACGCCTGCAGCGATTTCGATCCTGCTGGTCTGGCTGAAAAAGCAGGGCATGCTGCGCCGCAGCGCGTAATGCCCAGAACATTGCCCGGTGGCGCTGCGCTTACCGGGCCTGATGAACCCGTAGGGCGGGTAAGCGAAGCGCCACCCGCCACCTAAGTTTTCCAACAGGTATTCACCGTGCTCAACAAACTCTCTCGTCTGCTGGATCAGGCAGGTATTTCGCTCACCGATCACCAGAAAAATCAGCTGGTGGCCTATGTCGATATGCTGAACAAATGGAACAAAGCGTACAACCTGACTTCAGTACGTGACCCCAACGAGATGCTGGTACGCCATATTCTCGATAGCATCGTGGTTGCCCCGTGGCTGAAAGGTGAGCGTTTTATCGACGTGGGTACGGGACCTGGTTTACCGGGCGTTCCGCTGTCGATTGTTCGCCCTGAGAGCCACTTCACGCTGCTGGACAGCCTTGGCAAGCGCGTGCGCTTTTTACGTCAGGTACAGCATGAGCTGAAGCTTGAAAACATCACGCCCGTGCAGAGCAGGGTAGAGGAGTTCCCGGCAGAGCCGCCGTTTGACGGTGTTATCAGCCGCGCGTTTGCTTCGCTCAATGATATGGTGAGCTGGTGTAAGCACTTGCCGGCAGAGAATGGCCGCTTTTATGCGCTGAAAGGGCAGTTGCCAGGCGATGAGATTGAACAGCTCCCGGACGGTTTTGCTGTTGAATCCATCGAGAAATTACACATTCCTCAGCTCGATGGGGAGCGTCATCTGGTGATAATTAAGCCAAACAATTTTTAAAAAATTAATAAAAAATGTGGAATTTGTGCTGTTCTTCGCATGTTAAAAAACAGCACAACTACCGGGGATTTACCGGTGAGCTTTTAACCTCTTTTTCACTAAGGTTTTTCTTCTGGTTAACCTGGCCACTTTTATTCACCGAGAAGATAGTCATCTGTGAAAATATAAGTCTGCTAAAAGTGGGAGGTAGTAACCAGAACGCAATGTTAATTGTTTATTAAGAATGTCAATAAAACGTTTTTATTGTGTACTGGGCTGTTTTGAAAATAGTTACGACGTTTTGCTTTTAATTTCATAAAGATAAATTTATGCGATTTGCGCCTTTGATAAATACAACCTTATCGCAAATGTGTGTTTTGTGATCTCGTGCACGCTTTATCGCCAACGTTTTCGCGCTGTTTGCAGTTTTGGTCGAAGGTTGACGCTTTCAGCGAAAGTTAAAAAATAGCGGTGGGGAAAAATATTTAAACATTTATTCACCTTTTCGCTACTTAATGTTTGAAATCACGGGTGCGCACCGTATAATTTGACCGCTTTTTGATGCTTGACTCTGAGCCTTAAAGGACGTTTTATACGACACGCGGCATACCTCGAAGGGAGCAGGAGTAAAAACGTGATGTCTGTGTCGCTCTTGAGTAGAAACGTTGCTCGTAAGCTTCTGTTCATTCAGTTTCTGGCTGTGATAGCAAGTGGACTGCTGTTTAGCCTCAAAGACCCCTTCTGGGGCATCTCCGCCGTGTGCGGGGGTTTGGCGGTTGTGCTGCCAAACGTGTTGTTTATGATTTTTGCCTGGCGTCATCAGGCGCATACACCCGCCAAAGGCCGCGTGGCCTGGTCCTTCGCCCTCGGCGAAGTGTGTAAGGTGTTGCTGACCTTTGCTCTACTGGTGATGGCGCTGGCGGTTTTGAAAGTGGTCTTCATGCCGCTGATAGTAACGTGGGTTTTGGTGCTGGTGGTACAAGTTCTGGCTCCAGCTGTAATCAATAACAAAGGGTAAAAGGCATCATGGCTTCAGAAAATATGACGCCGCAGGATTACATAGGTCACCATCTGAATAACCTTCAGCTGGACCTGCGTACATTCTCGCTGGTGGATCCACATAACCCCCCGGCCACCTTCTGGACGATCAACATCGACTCCATGTTCTTCTCGGTGGTTTTGGGTCTTCTGTTCCTGGCCATGTTCCGCGGTGTTGCTAAACGAGCGACCAGCGGTGTACCAGGGAAATTCCAGACCTTCATCGAAATGATCATCGGCTTCGTCCATGGCAGCGTCAAAGACATGTACCATGGTAAGAGCAAGCTGATTGCTCCGCTGGCCCTGACCGTGTTCGTTTGGGTCTTCCTGATGAACCTGATGGACCTGCTGCCAATCGATCTGCTGCCGTTTATCGGCGAGCATATCTTCGGCCTGCCTGCGCTGCGTGTTGTACCGTCTGCGGACGTGAACATCACCCTGTCGATGGCGCTGGGCGTGTTTATCCTGATTCTTTTCTACAGCATCAAAATGAAAGGCGTAAGCGGCTTTGTGAAAGAGCTTACCTTGCAGCCGTTCAACCACTGGGCGTTTATTCCGGTCAACCTGATCCTGGAAGGCGTTAGCCTGCTGTCCAAACCTGTTTCACTGGGTCTGCGACTGTTCGGCAACATGTATGCGGGTGAGCTGATTTTCATTCTGATCGCGGGTCTTCTGCCGTGGTGGTCACAGTGGATTCTGAATGTGCCATGGGCCATTTTCCACATCCTGATCATTACGCTGCAAGCCTTTATCTTCATGGTTCTGACGATCGTCTATCTGTCGATGGCGTCTGAAGAGCACTGATTTTTTACCAACACTACTACGTTTTAATTGAAACAAACTGGAGACTGTCATGGAAAACCTGAATATGGATCTGCTGTACATGGCTGCCGCTGTGATGATGGGTCTGGCGGCTATCGGTGCTGCGATCGGTATCGGCATCCTCGGGGGCAAATTCCTGGAAGGCGCAGCGCGTCAACCTGATCTGATTCCTCTGCTGCGTACTCAGTTCTTTATCGTTATGGGTCTGGTGGATGCTATCCCAATGATCGCTGTAGGTCTGGGTCTGTACGTGATGTTTGCTGTCGCGTAGTAGTAGTTTTAAAACCCTAAGCCACAGAAATTAAAGAGGTATTGTGCTGTGAACATGAACGCAACAATCCTCGGCCAGGCCATCGCGTTTATTCTCTTTGTCTGGTTCTGCATGAAGTATGTATGGCCGCCTTTAATGGCTGCCATCGAAAAACGTCAGAAAGAAATTGCTGACGGTCTGGCTTCTGCAGAACGCGCTAAGAAAGATTTGGACCTTGCACAGGCCAACGCGACAGACCAGCTGAAAAAAGCGAAAGCTGAAGCTCAGGTAATCATTGAACAGGCTAACAAACGCCGTTCTCAGATCCTGGACGAAGCCAAAGCTGAAGCAGAACAGGAACGTACTAAGATCGTGACACAAGCTCAGGCAGAAATTGATGCTGAGCGTAAACGTGCTCGTGAAGAACTGCGTAAGCAGGTTGCGATTCTGGCTGTTGCTGGCGCCGAGAAGATCATCGAACGTTCCGTGGATGAAGCTGCTAACAGCGACATCGTGGACAAACTTGTCGCTGAACTGTAAGGAGGGAGGGGCTGATGTCTGAATTTGTTACGGTAGCTCGCCCCTACGCCAAAGCAGCTTTTGACTTTGCTGTCGAACACCAAAATGTCGATCGCTGGCAGGATATGCTGGCGTTTGCCGCTGAGGTGACGAAAAACGAACAAATGGCTGAGTTGCTTTCCGGTGCGTTAGCACCTGAAACTCTCGCCGCGTCGTTTATCGCCGTGTGCGGAGAGCAACTGGATGCCAACGGCCAGAACCTGATTAAGGTGATGGCAGAAAATGGTCGTCTCCGTGTGCTCCCGGATGTTCTCGAGCAGTTTGAGCACTTACGTGCCCTTAGTGAAGCAACCGCTGAAGTCGAAGTGACTTCTGCGACTGAACTGAGTAATGAACAGCTTGCGAAAATCACCGCCGCGATGGAAAAACGTCTGTCACGCAAAGTTAAGCTGAATTGCAAAATCGATAAGTCTGTAATGGCAGGCGTAATCATCCGTTCGGGTGATATGGTCATTGATGGCAGCGTACGCGGCCGTCTTGAACGCCTTGCAGACGTCTTGCAGTCTTAAGGGGACTGGAGCATGCAACTGAATTCCACCGAAATCAGCGAACTGATCAAGCAGCGCATTGCTCAGTTCAGTGTTGTGAGTGAAGCTCACAACGAAGGTACTATTGTTTCTGTAAGTGACGGTGTTATCCGCATCCACGGCCTGGCCGATTGTATGCAGGGTGAGATGATTTCCCTGCCGGGTAACCGTTACGCTATCGCACTGAACCTGGAGCGCGACTCCGTAGGTGCAGTTGTGATGGGTCCATACGCTGACCTCGCCGAAGGCATGAAGGTTAAGTGTACTGGCCGTATTCTGGAAGTGCCGGTTGGCCGTGGCCTGCTGGGTCGCGTTGTTAACACCCTGGGTGCGCCAATCGACGGTAAAGGTCCGGTTGAGCACGATGGCTTCTCCCCAATCGAAGTTATCGCACCAGGCGTTATCGACCGTCAGTCCGTAGATCAGCCTGTTCAGACAGGTTATAAGTCCGTTGATGCTATGATCCCAATCGGTCGTGGTCAGCGTGAACTGATCATCGGTGACCGTCAGACCGGTAAAACCGCGATGGCTATCGACGCCATCATCAACCAGCGTGACTCCGGCATCAAATGTGTGTACGTGGCTATCGGCCAGAAAGCGTCCACCATTTCTAACGTGGTTCGTAAACTGGAAGAGCACGGCGCACTGTCTAACACCATCGTTGTGGTAGCAACCGCGTCTGAATCTGCTGCACTGCAATACCTGGCACCATACGCCGGTTGCGCAATGGGCGAATACTTCCGTGACCGCGGTGAAGATGCGCTGATCGTATACGATGACCTGTCTAAACAGGCTGTTGCTTATCGTCAGGTTTCCCTGCTGCTCCGTCGTCCACCTGGACGTGAAGCGTTCCCTGGCGACGTATTCTACCTCCACTCTCGTCTGCTGGAGCGTGCTTCCCGCGTTAACGCGGAATACGTCGAGAACTTCACCAAAGGTGAAGTGAAGGGTAAAACGGGCTCTCTGACCGCTCTGCCGATCATTGAAACCCAGGCGGGTGACGTTTCTGCGTTCGTTCCGACCAACGTAATCTCCATTACCGATGGTCAGATCTTCCTGGAAACCAACCTGTTTAACTCCGGTATTCGTCCGGCGGTTAACCCGGGTATCTCCGTATCCCGTGTTGGTGGTGCTGCTCAGACCAAGATCATCAAGAAACTGTCCGGTGGTATCCGTACCGCGCTGGCACAGTATCGTGAACTGGCTGCGTTCTCTCAGTTCGCATCCGATCTGGACGAAGCAACCCGTAAACAGCTGAGCCACGGTCAGAAAGTGACCGAGCTGCTGAAGCAGAAACAGTACGCACCAATGTCTGTTGCTCAGCAGGGCCTGGTACTGTTCGCGGCTGAACGCGGTTACCTCGAAGATGTGGAACTGGCGAAAATCGGTAGCTTCGAAGCCGCTCTGCTGGCTTACGTCGACCGTGATCACGCTCCGCTGATGCAAGAGATCAACCAGACCGGTGGCTATAACGACGAAATCGAAGGCAAGCTGAAAGCTATCCTCGATTCCTTCAAAGCAACCCAATCCTGGTAATCGTCCGGCGGCTTGTCTCAGGACAAGCCGCCTGGCATTGAGGAGAAGCTCATGGCCGGCGCAAAAGAGATACGTAGTAAGATCGCAAGCGTCCAGAACACGCAAAAGATCACTAAAGCGATGGAGATGGTCGCCGCTTCCAAAATGCGTAAATCGCAGGATCGCATGGCGGCCAGCCGTCCTTATGCAGAAACCATGCGCAAAGTGATTGGTCACCTTGCAAACGGTAATCTGGAATATAAGCACCCTTACCTGGAAGAACGCGACGTTAAGCGCGTGGGCTACCTGGTGGTGTCGACCGACCGTGGTCTGTGTGGCGGCTTGAACATTAACCTGTTCAAAAAACTGCTGGCGGATATGAAAGCATGGTCTGAAAAAGGCGTTCAGTGCGATATCGCAATGATCGGCTCTAAAGGCGTCTCTTTCTTTAACTCCGTTGGTGGCAACATTGTCGCTCAGGTGACTGGTATGGGTGATAACCCGTCCCTGTCCGAACTGATCGGCCCGGTTAAAGTGATGTTGCAGGCCTATGATGAAGGCCGTCTGGACAGACTGTACGTTGTCAGCAACAAATTCATTAACACCATGTCTCAGGTTCCAACGCTCACTCAGATGCTGCCGTTACCGGCATCAGAAGATGACGAGCTGAAGCAAAAAGCCTGGGATTACCTGTATGAACCCGATCCGAAACCGCTGCTGGATACCCTGCTGCGTCGTTACGTTGAATCTCAGGTTTATCAGGGCGTTGTAGAAAACCTGGCCAGCGAGCAGGCCGCACGAATGGTGGCGATGAAAGCCGCGACCGATAATGGCGGCAGCCTGATTAAAGAGCTGCAGTTGGTTTACAACAAAGCTCGTCAGGCCAGCATTACTCAGGAACTCACCGAGATCGTCTCGGGGGCCGCCGCGGTTTAACCAGGTTTACGAATTACGTAGAGGATTCAAGATGGCTACTGGAAAGATTGTCCAGGTAATCGGCGCCGTGGTGGACGTCGAGTTCCCTCAGGACGCCGTACCACGCGTGTACGACGCGCTTGAGGTACAGAATGGTAACGAGAGCCTGGTGCTGGAAGTTCAGCAGCAGCTCGGCGGCGGTATCGTGCGTACCATCGCGATGGGTTCTTCCGACGGTCTGCGTCGTGGTCTGGAAGTCAAAGACCTTGAGCACCCGATTGAAGTCCCGGTAGGTAAAGCAACACTGGGTCGTATCATGAACGTATTGGGTCAGCCAATCGACATGAAAGGCGACATCGGTGAAGAAGAGCGTTGGGCTATCCACCGCGCAGCACCTTCCTACGAAGAGCTGTCCAGCTCTCAGGAACTGCTGGAAACCGGTATCAAAGTTATCGACCTGATGTGTCCGTTCGCGAAGGGCGGTAAAGTCGGTCTGTTCGGTGGTGCAGGTGTTGGTAAAACCGTAAACATGATGGAGCTGATCCGTAACATCGCGATCGAGCACTCCGGTTACTCCGTGTTTGCGGGCGTAGGTGAACGTACTCGTGAGGGTAACGACTTCTACCACGAAATGACCGACTCCAACGTTCTGGACAAAGTATCCCTGGTTTACGGCCAGATGAACGAGCCACCAGGAAACCGTCTGCGCGTTGCGCTGACCGGTCTGACGATGGCTGAGAAGTTCCGTGACGAAGGCCGTGACGTTCTGCTGTTCGTTGATAACATCTATCGTTACACCCTGGCCGGTACGGAAGTATCTGCACTGCTGGGTCGTATGCCTTCAGCGGTAGGTTA
This sequence comes from Enterobacter sp. 940_PEND, assembly GCF_001059415.1. Taxonomy (NCBI): domain Bacteria; kingdom Pseudomonadati; phylum Pseudomonadota; class Gammaproteobacteria; order Enterobacterales; family Enterobacteriaceae; genus Enterobacter; species Enterobacter sp. 940_PEND. The sequence goes on along the minus strand of NZ_JUMS01000043.1, from coordinate 162,235 downwards.
TCAGCCTACGCTGGCGGAAGAGATGGGTGTTCTTCAGGAACGTATCACCTCTACCAAAACCGGTTCTATCACCTCCGTTCAGGCGGTATACGTACCTGCGGATGACTTGACTGACCCATCTCCAGCAACCACCTTTGCTCACTTAGATGCAACCGTGGTACTGAGCCGTCAGATCGCGTCTTTGGGTATCTACCCGGCCGTTGACCCGCTGGACTCCACCAGCCGTCAGCTGGATCCACTGGTTGTGGGTCAGGAACACTACGACACCGCGCGTGGCGTACAGTCCCTGCTGCAGCGTTACCAGGAACTGAAAGACATCATCGCCATCCTGGGTATGGATGAACTGTCTGAAGAAGACAAACTGGTGGTAGCACGTGCGCGTAAGATCCAGCGCTTCCTGTCCCAGCCGTTCTTCGTTGCGGAAGTATTCACCGGTTCTCCGGGTAAATACGTTTCCCTGAAAGACACCATCCGTGGCTTTAAAGGCATTATGGAAGGCGAATACGACCACCTGCCAGAGCAGGCGTTCTACATGGTTGGTTCCATCGAAGAAGCCGTGGAAAAAGCCAAAAAACTTTAACGCCTTAATCGGAGGGTGATATGGCAATGACTTACCACCTGGACGTCGTCAGCGCAGAGCAACAAATGTTCTCTGGTCTGGTCGAGAAAATCCAGGTAACGGGTAGTGAAGGTGAACTGGGTATTTTCCCGGGTCACGCACCGCTGCTCACCGCCATTAAGCCTGGTATGATCCGCATCGTTAAACAGTTCGGTCACGAAGAGTTTATCTATCTGTCCGGCGGCATTCTTGAAGTGCAGCCTGGCAGTGTGACCGTTCTGGCCGATACCGCTATCCGTGGACAGGATCTCGACGAAGCGCGAGCCCTGGAATCGAAGCGTAAGGCTGAAGAGCACATTAGCAGCTCTCATGGTGACGTGGATTACGCTCAGGCGTCTGCGGAGCTGGCCAAAGCGATCGCGAAACTGCGCGTTATCGAGTTGACCAAAAAAGCGATGTAACACCGGCTTGAAAAGCACAAAAGCCAGTCTGGATACCAGGCTGGCTTTTTTTTTCGGCCTTAATTCATGATGAAAAAGATGTAGAATTTTAAGCATCAAACGTTTTTACTTCACACTCAAACTACCGTCAGGATGCGTATGTCAAACAGTGCGATGAGCGTGGTGATCCTTGCCGCTGGCAAAGGGACCCGCATGTATTCCGATCTGCCTAAGGTGCTCCACACGCTTGCAGGAAAGCCAATGGTGCAGCATGTCATTGATGCAGCGAACGAGCTGGGTGCCAGTCAGGTCCACCTGGTCTACGGCCACGGCGGCGATCTGCTTAAAAAGACGCTGAGCGATGACAAGCTCAACTGGGTGCTTCAGGCCGAACAGCTGGGCACAGGCCATGCGATGCAGCAGGCTGCGCCTTTCTTTGCAGATGACGAAGACATTTTGATGCTCTACGGCGATGTCCCGCTGATCTCCGTTGAAACTCTGACTCGCCTGCGTGAAGCCAAACCGCAGGGCGGCATCGGTTTGTTGACCGTCGTGCTGGACGATCCAAGCGGTTATGGCCGCATCACCCGTGAAAACGGCAACGTCACGGGTATTGTTGAGCACAAAGATGCCAGCGACGAACAGCGCCAGATTCAGGAGATCAACACCGGTATCCTGATTGCCAACGGCGCGGATATGAAGCGCTGGCTGTCCAGACTCGACAACAACAACGCGCAGGGTGAATACTACATCACCGACATCATTGCGATGGCGTACCAGGAAGGGCGTGAAATTGCCGCCGTTCATCCGGCGCGCATCAGCGAAACGGACGGCGTGAACAACCGCCTGCAGCTCTCCCGTCTTGAGCGTATTTATCAGTCCGAGCAGGCCGAAAAACTGCTGCTGGCGGGCGTGATGCTGCGCGATCCGGCGCGTTTCGATCTGCGTGGTTCGTTATCTCACGGTCGTGACGTTGAAATTGATACGAACGTTATCCTCGAAGGTCACGTCACGCTGGGCAATCGCGTCAAAATTGGCGCCGGCTGCGTGATTAAAAACAGCGTCATCGGTGACGACTGCGAAATTAGCCCGTACAGCGTGGTGGAAGATGCCCGTCTGGATACGGCATGCACCATCGGCCCGTTTGCGCGTCTGCGCCCGGGCGCTGAGCTGCTGGAAGGCGCTCACGTGGGTAACTTCGTGGAGATGAAAAAAGCGCGTCTGGGTAAAGGCTCGAAAGCCGGTCATCTGACCTATCTGGGCGACGCGGAAATTGGCAATAACGTGAATATTGGTGCAGGGACTATTACCTGTAACTATGACGGCGCGAATAAGTTTAAAACCATCATCGGTGACGACGTGTTTGTTGGCTCCGATACGCAGCTGGTGGCGCCTGTTACCGTGGGTAACGGGGTGACCATTGCCGCGGGAACAACCGTTACGCGCGATGTTGCCGAGAACGAGCTGGTGTTAAGCCGCGTTCCGCAGGTCAGCAAGCAGGGCTGGAAACGCCCGGAGAAGAAAAAGTAACAACAAGGCGGGTGGCGCTACGCTTACCCGCCCTACGATTGAGTAGGCCTGATAGGCGTAGCCGTCATCAGGCAAACCCGGGAGAGGAGATAAATATATATTTCCCCCCATAAGCAGTACCCATAAAAATAACCCCACTCTCTACAAGGCTCGGGGCGCCCGGAAAGGGAAAATACAGGTCAGCGACAACGCAGGCATAATGCCTAAATTCGGAATCTAAAATTATGTGTGGAATTGTTGGCGCAGTTGCGCAGCGTGATATTGCTGAAATCCTTCTCGAAGGTTTACGTCGTCTGGAATACCGTGGTTACGACTCAGCCGGTCTGGCTGTCGTCGATGCAGAAGGTCATATGACCCGTCTGCGTCGTCTCGGTAAAGTGCAGATGCTGGCCCAGGCCGCGGAAGAACATCCGCTGCACGGTGGTACCGGTATTGCGCACACCCGCTGGGCGACGCACGGCGAACCGTCTGAAGGTAACGCGCACCCGCATGTGTCTGAACACATCGTGGTCGTGCACAACGGCATTATCGAAAACCACGAACCGCTGCGCGAAGAACTGAAAGCGCGCGGCTACACCTTCGTCTCTGAAACTGACACCGAAGTGATTGCTCACCTGGTGCACTGGGAGCTGGAGCAGGGCGGCACGCTGCGTGATGCGGTGCTGCGTGCTATCCCTCAGCTGCGCGGTGCGTACGGTACGGTGATCATGGATTCCCGCGATCCGTCCACATTGCTGGCCGCGCGTTCCGGTAGCCCGATGGTTATCGGTCTGGGCATGGGCGAAAACTTCATCGCTTCTGACCAGCTGGCGCTCCTGCCGGTTACCCGTCGCTTTATCTTCCTCGAAGAGGGTGATATCGCGGAAGTGACCCGTCGCAGCGTGACCGTCTTTGATACCAAAGGCGAGCAGGTGAAACGTCAGGAGATTGAATCGAATCTGCAGTACGACGCGGGCGACAAAGGCGCTTACCGTCACTACATGCAGAAAGAGATTTACGAGCAGCCAAACGCCATCAAAAACACGCTGACCGGGCGCATCAGCCACGGTGAAGTGGATCTGAGCGAGCTGGGCGCAAACGCGAACGAACTGCTCGGCAAGGTCGAGCATATTCAGATCGTGGCCTGCGGCACCTCATACAACTCCGGTATGGTCTCTCGCTACTGGTTTGAATCCCTGGCTGGCGTGCCGTGCGATGTGGAAATCGCGTCTGAATTCCGCTATCGCAAATCCGCGGTGCGTCGTAACAGCCTGATGATCACCCTTTCCCAGTCTGGTGAAACGGCGGATACGCTGGCAGCGCTGCGTCTGTCTAAAGAGCTGGGTTACCTGGGCTCTCTGGCTATCTGTAACGTTCCTGGCTCATCGCTGGTGCGTGAGTCCGATCTGGCGCTGATGACCAAAGCGGGCACCGAAATCGGTGTGGCCTCTACCAAAGCGTTTACCACTCAGCTGACCGTTCTGCTGATGCTGGTGGCGAAGCTGGCGCGTCTGAAAGGTGAAGATGCGTCCGTTGAGCACGACATCGTTCACGGCCTGCAGGCGCTGCCGAGCCGTATTGAACAGATGCTGTCTCAGGACAAACGCATTGAAGCGCTGGCGGAAGATTTCTCCGACAAACATCACGCCCTGTTCCTGGGTCGTGGCGATCAGTATCCGATTGCGCTGGAAGGAGCGCTGAAGCTGAAAGAGATCTCCTACATTCACGCTGAAGCCTATGCGGCTGGCGAGCTGAAGCACGGCCCGCTGGCGCTGATTGACGCGGATATGCCGGTCATCGTTGTGGCACCAAACAACGAACTGCTGGAAAAACTGAAGTCTAACATCGAAGAAGTGCGCGCCCGCGGCGGTGTTCTGTACGTCTTCGCCGACAAAGATGCCGGTTTTGTCAGCAACGACAACATGCATATCATCGAGATGCCGCATGTGGAAGAGGTGATTGCACCAATCTTCTACACCGTTCCGCTGCAGCTGTTGGCCTATCACGTTGCGCTGATCAAAGGTACCGACGTTGACCAGCCGCGTAACCTGGCGAAATCGGTTACCGTAGAATAATCCCTTCAGGCTCCACCTTCGGGTGGAGCTTTTTTATCCTGCCCGGCTTGTTTTTCATCAATCCTTTCTCGTTTTTAATAATGACAATTTGTCATCTTCAGCTACTTTTTTCAGTGTCACATAAAGAAAATATTTCTGAAAACGCCTTGTCATAAAAGCGGCTAACGCGATGAAAAATAAGCTTTCTTTTGCTGATTTTTAAGTGAAATTTACGTTGTCATAAAACTGTCATAATTCGTACATTTATCTGTCACCTGTTTGTCCTATTTTGCTCATCGTAGCCACTAAACAACGATTTACGAAAATCTTGCAGGAGACATTATGAAAGTTATGCGTACCACTGTCGCAACTGTTGTCGCCGCGACCTTATCTCTGAGCGCGTTCTCTGTATTTGCAGAAGCAAGCCTGACTGGCGCTGGTGCAACCTTCCCTGCGCCGGTGTATGCCAAATGGGCGGATACCTACCAGAAAGAAACCGGTAACAAGGTTAACTATCAGGGTATCGGCTCCTCCGGTGGCGTTAAACAAATTACCGCGAACACTGTTGATTTCGGCGCATCAGACGCTCCGCTGTCTGATGACAAACTGGCTCAGGAAGGCCTGTTCCAGTTCCCTACCGTGATCGGTGGCGTGGTCCTGGCCATCAACCTGCCGGGCGTGAAGTCGGGTGAGCTGGTGCTGGACGGCAAAACGCTGGGTGACATCTACCTGGGCAAAATCAAAAAATGGGATGACGAAGCGATCGCTAAACTCAACCCAGGCCTGAAGCTGCCTTCTCAGAACATCGCCGTGGTTCGCCGCGCGGATGGTTCCGGTACCTCTTTCGTGTTCACCAGCTACCTGGCAAAAGTGAACGAAGAGTGGAAATCTAAAGTCGGCTCCGGCTCTACCGTTAACTGGCCAACCGGTCTGGGCGGTAAAGGTAACGACGGTATCGCCGCGTTCGTACAGCGTCTGCCTGGCTCCATCGGCTACGTAGAGTATGCGTACGCCAAGCAGAACAACCTGTCCTACACCAAACTGGTTTCAGCCGACGGCAAACCGGTTAGCCCGACCGAAGAGAACTTTGCTAACGCCGCGAAAGGCGCTGACTGGAGCAAATCCTTCGCGCAGGATCTGACTAACCAGAAAGGCGAAGGTGCGTGGCCAATCACCTCTACCACCTTCATCCTGGTTCACAAAGAGCAGAAGAAACCTGAGCAGGGCGCCGAAGTGCTGAAGTTCTTCGACTGGGCGTACAAAAACGGCGGCAAACAGGCTAACGCTCTGGATTACGCCACCCTGCCGGACAACGTGGTTGAGCAGATTCGCGCTGCATGGAAAACCAACGTGAAAGACAGCAGCGGTAAAGCGCTGTACTAACAGGATATATTTAACGAAGATGGCGGGTGGCGCTGCGCTTACCCGCCCTACGGTTTAAGCTGTAGGCCCGGTAAGCGTCAGCGCCACCGGGCATATTCGTAAAAACGTCTCAAACAGAAGAGTAATTTATGGCTGCAACCAAGCCTGCATTTAACCCTCCGGGTAAAAAAGGTGACATGATTTTCAGCGCGCTGGTGAAACTGGCTGCGCTGATTGTGCTATTGCTGCTGGGCGGCATTATCGTGTCTCTGATTTTCTCCTCATGGCCGAGCATCCAGAAATTCGGTTTTTCCTTCCTGTGGACTAAAGAGTGGGACGCGCCGAACGATATCTACGGTGCCCTGGTGCCGATTTACGGCACGCTGGTGACCTCGTTCATCGCCCTGCTGATTGCGGTTCCGGTGAGCTTTGGTATTGCCCTGTTCCTGACGGAGCTGGCGCCGGGCTGGCTGCGACGCCCGCTGGGTATTGCCATCGAACTGCTGGCGGCTATTCCAAGTATCGTTTACGGCATGTGGGGTCTGTTCATCTTTGCTCCGCTGTTCGCCACGTACTTCCAGGAACCGGTCGGTAACGTGCTTTCCGCCATTCCGTTTGTGGGTGCCCTGTTCTCTGGCCCGGCTTTCGGTATCGGCATTCTGGCGGCTGGCGTGATCCTCGCCATCATGATTATTCCGTACATTGCGGCGGTGATGCGCGATGTCTTCGAACAAACGCCGGTGATGATGAAAGAGTCGGCCTACGGCATCGGCTGCACCACCTGGGAAGTTATCTGGCGCATTGTCCTTCCGTTCACCAAAAATGGGGTGATCGGGGGCGTGATGCTGGGTTTAGGTCGTGCGCTGGGTGAAACCATGGCGGTCACCTTTATCATCGGTAACACCTACCAGCTCGACAGCGCGTCGCTCTACATGCCGGGTAACAGTATTACCTCGGCGCTGGCGAATGAATTTGCGGAAGCGGAATCTGGGCTGCACGTGGCGGCGCTGATGGAGCTGGGTCTGATTCTGTTCGTTATCACCTTCATTGTTCTGGCGATTTCCAAGTTGATGATTATGCGCCTCGCTAAAAATGAGGGAGCACGCTAATGGCAACTCTCGAAATGCAAGCAACCGCTGAACTGGCGGAATCCCGCCGCAAAATGCAGGCCAGACGCCGCATGAAAAACCGTATTGCCCTGTCGCTCTCTATGGCGACGATGGCATTCGGCCTGTTCTGGCTGGTCTGGATCCTCTTCTCGACGGTCGTTCGCGGGATTGACGGGATGTCACTGTCGTTGTTCACCGAAATGACGCCGCCGCCGAACACGGCGGGTGGTGGCCTGGCGAATGCCCTGGCGGGCAGCGGCCTGCTGATCCTCTGGGCGACGGTCTTCGGCACGCCGCTGGGCATTATGGCGGGCATCTACCTGGCAGAATACGGTCGTAAATCCTGGCTGGCCGAAGTCATTCGCTTCATCAACGACATTCTGCTGTCTGCACCTTCTATCGTCGTGGGTCTGTTTGTTTACACCGTGGTGGTGGCACAGATGGAACACTTCTCCGGCTGGGCGGGTGTGATTGCACTGGCGCTGCTGCAGGTGCCGATTGTTATTCGTACCACCGAGAACATGCTGAAACTGGTGCCGGACAGCCTGCGTGAAGCGGCTTATGCGCTGGGTACGCCGAAATGGAAGATGATTTCTGCGATTACGCTGAAGGCGTCGGTCTCCGGGATCATGACCGGTATCCTGCTGGCGGTAGCGCGTATCGCGGGTGAAACGGCGCCGCTGCTGTTTACGTCCCTCTCCAACCAGTTCTGGAGCACGGACATGATGCAGCCGATCGCCAACCTGCCGGTGACGATCTTTAAATTTGCGATGAGCCCATTCGCGGAATGGCAGCAGCTGGCCTGGGCCGGGGTGCTGATCATTACCCTTTGCGTGCTGTTGCTGAACATTCTGGCGCGCGTCATTTTCGCGAAGAAGAAACACGGTTAATTTTTTACGGCGCTGCAGCTCGCGGCGCCGAATGAGGAAATGAGTCAATGAGTATGGTTGATACTGCCCCGGGTAAGATTCAGGTTCGTGATTTGAACTTCTACTACGGCAAATTCCATGCCCTGAAGAACATCAACCTGGATATCGCGAAGAACCAGGTCACGGCATTTATCGGTCCGTCAGGTTGTGGGAAGTCCACGCTGCTGCGTACCTTTAACAAAATGTATTCGCTCTATCCGGAGCAGCGCGCTGAAGGTGAAATTATCCTGGACGGCGAAAACATTCTGACCCAGGCTCAGGATATCGCCCTGCTGCGCGCCAAAGTGGGGATGGTGTTCCAGAAACCAACGCCTTTCCCTATGTCAATTTACGACAACATCGCGTTTGGCGTTCGCCTGTTTGAAAAGCTCTCCCGTGCCGATATGGACGAGCGCGTGCAGTGGGCTTTGACCAAGGCCGCATTATGGAACGAAACCAAAGATAAGTTGCACCAGAGCGGTTACTCTCTCTCCGGCGGTCAGCAGCAGCGTTTGTGCATTGCGCGCGGTATTGCTATTCGCCCGGAAGTGTTGCTGCTGGATGAGCCGTGTTCAGCGCTGGACCCGATCTCAACCGGCCGTATTGAAGAGCTGATCACCGAGCTGAAGCAGGATTACACCGTGGTTATCGTGACCCATAACATGCAGCAGGCTGCACGTTGTTCCGATCACACGGCGTTTATGTACCTGGGCGAGTTGATCGAGTTCAGCGATACGGACGCGCTGTTCACCAGGCCCGCGAAGAAACAAACCGAAGATTATATTACTGGCCGCTACGGTTGATTTGCCTTAGTGCATGTGGAGAAACCATGGACAACCTCAATCTTAATAAACACATTTCCGGCCAGTTCAACGCAGAGCTGGAAAGCATTCGCACCCAGGTAATGACCATGGGCGGCATGGTCGAGCAGCAGCTTTCTGATGCGATTACGGCAATGCACAACCAGGACAGCGAGCTGGCGAAGCGCGTCATTGACGGCGACAAAAACGTCAACATGATGGAAGTCGCTATCGACGAGGCCTGCGTGCGCATTATCGCGAAACGCCAGCCGACGGCGAGCGATCTGCGTCTGGTGATGGCAATCATCAAGACCATCGCCGAGCTGGAGCGAATTGGTGACGTTGCGGATAAAATCTGCCGCACCGCGCTGGAGAAATTCTCTCAGCAGCACCAGCCCCTGCTGGTGAGCCTGGAGTCGCTGGGCCGCCACACCGTGCAGATGCTGCACGACGTGCTGGATGCCTTTGCGCGTATGGATCTGGACGAAGCGGTGCGTATCTACCGTGAAGACAAGAAGGTCGACCAGGAGTATGAAGGCATCGTGCGTCAGCTGATGACCTACATGATGGAAGATTCACGTACGATCCCAAGCGTACTGACTGCCCTGTTCTGCGCGCGCTCTATTGAGCGTATCGGCGACCGCTGCCAGAACATTTGCGAATACATCTTCTACTTCGTGAAAGGTCAGGACTTCCGTCACGTGGGCGGCGACGAGCTGGACAAACTGCTGGCGGGTAAAGATCCGAAAGAGTGATTTTACCCTCACCCTAACCCTCTCCCACAGGGAGAGAGGACAATTCGGTTTTCTCCCTCTCCCCTTGGGAGAGGGTCGGGGTGAGCGGAAAACTCAGCGAGTAATATTCCACCCGCGTGCCTTCCACAGCGCTGGCAACTGCGCCAGATCGGTAAAGGTCGTCACGTTCGGATGATCGATCGGCTTGTTGTGCGGGTCGGCGCAGAAGTAAAACACCTCCATCCCCGCATCAATCCCTGACTGCGCGCCCGCAGACGAGTCATCCACCAGAATGCAGTTCTCTACGTTGACGTTCATTGCTTTTGCCGCATGAAACATCAGCGCCGGGTCTGGCTTCCAGCGCTGGATATCGTAGCCGCTGAACAGTTTTTCCGGGAAATGGTGCAACATCTCAAGCTTGCCCAGCGAATGCTGCATTTTGCTGACCGGGCCGTTAGAGACGACGCAGACAGGCACCGTCATCGCATCCAGCAGCGCGTTTGCGCCCGGAATGACCTCCAGCTCCGAATCAAACAGGCGTGCGACCTCGGCGCGGTACACCGGTTCCAGATCGGCTTTCGCCAGATCCACACCGTGTTCCCGGTTAATGATGTCGATGATCTCGTAGAGCTTCACGCCCTTAAAGCGTTTAAACACCTCTTCGAGCTCCAGCGTAATGCCAAATTCCTTGAACATAGTGACATACGCGCGGGAACAAATGACCTCACTGTCGACCAGCGTACCGTCGCAGTCGAAAAATACCGCTTCAATTCCGGACATGCCTTTCCCTTTTAACAAGTTTAACGTTTACGTACGGCAGTTCGCCGGGACGCAATCGTTGCCGTATAAGCAAAATCAATGAAAAAAGTATCACGTAACCGCCACTATTGTCGCATTTTGGTATAGGATAGCGACGAATTTTCCCTCCTTGTTCGGAATTGATGATGAGTCAACAACACACTACCCAGACGTCTGGTCAGGGTCTGCTTGAGCGCGTTTTTAAACTGCGCGAGCACGGCACAACGGCACGCACCGAAGTGATCGCTGGTTTCACCACCTTCCTGACGATGGTCTATATCGTTTTTGTGAACCCTCAAATTCTGGGCGTTGCTGGCATGGATACCAGCGCCGTCTTTGTAACCACCTGCCTGATTGCGGCCCTTGGCAGCATTCTCATGGGTGTGTTCGCTAACCTGCCGGTTGCGCTGGCACCGGCGATGGGCCTGAATGCGTTCTTCGCATTCGTGGTGGTTCAGGCGATGGGTCTCCCGTGGCAGGTTGGCATGGGCGCCATCTTCTGGGGCGCGGTTGGCCTGCTGCTGCTGACCATTTTCCGCGTGCGTTACTGGATGATTGCAAACATTCCCGTGAGTCTGCGCGTGGGCATCACCAGCGGTATCGGTCTGTTCATCGGTATGATGGGGCTGAAAAACGCCGGCGTTATCGTGGCTAACCCGGATACGCTGGTGAGCATCGGTCACCTGACCTCTCATAACGTGCTGCTGGGCGTGCTGGGCTTCTTTATCATCGCGATCCTGGCTTCCCGTAATATTCACGCGGCGGTGCTGGTCTCCATCGTGGTCACCACCCTGCTGGGCTGGATGCTGGGCGACGTTCACTATAACGGTATTGTCTCCGCGCCACCGAGCGTCTCTACCGTGATTGGTCACGTCGATCTGGCGGGTTCCCTGAACCTGGGCCTGGCGGGCGTGATTTTCTCCTTCATGCTGGTCAACCTGTTTGACTCCTCCGGCACGCTGATTGGCGTGACCGACAAAGCGGGCCTGGCGGATGAAAAAGGCAAATTCCCGCGCATGAAGCAGGCGCTGTTTGTGGACAGCGTCTCCTCTGTGACCGGTGCTTTTATCGGAACCTCGTCCGTTACCGCGTACATTGAATCGTCTTCCGGCGTGTCCGTGGGAGGCCGTACCGGCCTGACGGCGGTGGTCGTGGGTATTCTGTTCCTGCTGGTGATCTTCCTCTCTCCGCTGGCGGGTATGGTTCCACCGTATGCGGCAGCCGGCGCGCTGATCTATGTGGGGGTGCTGATGACCTCCAGCCTGTCTCGCGTGAAGTGGGATGATTTAACCGAAGCGGTGCCGGCGTTTATTACCGCCGTGATGATGCCGTTCAGCTTCTCGATTACCGAAGGTATCGCGCTGGGCTTTATCTCTTACTGCGTAATGAAGATCGGTACCGGCCGCTTCCGCGACCTCAGCCCATGCGTGATTGTTGTGGCGCTGCTGTTTGTGCTGAAGATTGTGTTTATTGATGCCAAATAAACAGCAAGCCCTTTTCGAAGAAAAGGGCTTTAGTGTTTGCACCCTCTCCCGTGGGAGAGGGCTGGGGTGAGGGCATCAGGCCGCAATAAGCTTACGCCTTCACCCGCTTAATATAATCCCCAAACGCCGTCAGCTGGCCAGACAGATGATCGCGCGTGCTCTGATCCACCACTTCACCCGTTTGCGGGTCGACCTTGTTCTGAATCACACCACCCATAAATTCCGGCTTGTTCATGACCATCGCATCCAGGAATACCAGGATCTGGCGTAGATGATACTGGCAGCGCGCGCCGCCAATCGCGCCCATTGAGCTGGTCTGGATCAGCACCGGCTTACCTGCCAGCGGCTGCTCAGGTAAACGGGACAGCCAGTCGATGGCATTCTTCAGGCCACCCGGAACCGAATAGTTATACTCCGGCGTGACGATGACCACGCCGTCAGCCTGGCGGATCTGCTCCGCCAGCGCCTCAACGCTCTGCGGAAAACCCTCTTCCTGCTGTACGTCAGCGTCATACAGCGGAATATCGCCAATAGACGGCAGGGCGCTAATTTCCATTCCTGCCGGTGCCAGCTGCGGCAGCGTGCGGGCAACCATCCCGTTAAATGAACCTTTGCGCAGGCTTCCCAGTAACGTAACTACTTTCAACGTATCAGACATGATTACTCCTGTTTCATCATGATGACCCTGATCGGATCAGCTAAGGGTGAATGCTTTTTCTGCCGGTAAACTGGTTAAACGCATCAGGCGTGCGGCGGGCTCGTTGGCGCGCTCGGGCACATCAGGAAGGCTACGCCATCCCTGTTGGCTGTCAAATTCCCAGATTTTCATGCGTTCGATGGCGGGGGTAACCGCAATGGACCAAATGAGCACATCCTCTGCGTCGCTGAGCGCCTCTACCAGCGTGGCCTGAGTGGCGCGCAGACGTCCGGAGCCTGGAAGCAGTTGCAGCATGCTGGCGTCGTCTGAGGCGCATCCACAGAGCTTGCGAATGCTCTGGCGCAGGGTAATGAGCTGGGCTCGGGCTTCGACAGGATCGTTCTGGTTGCGTACCCACAGCTTCTCATTGCTGGAGAGCGGATAGTCTTCATGCGCATTACCGCCATGGAAGCTGCGCGTCGCGCGCTGAAGTTCCATATCCAGCCCACAATCCCCTTCGGTGGTCAGCGCGACGCCAATGATATTGCCCGCGTAGGCAATCGAAAAACGAGGGAGATCCGGGTCGGCAAAGACCGGGCGGCCTTCGGGTTGGGTAATGATGTCCGGCAGCTCGCTGGTGCCGTACAGCATAAACAGCAGTTCTGCGAGAAGCGCTCTGGACGCTAAAAACCGCGTTCTGCGGTGTTCCGGAAGAGTGAGTGCTTCACTGTGACAGGCTGAAGAAATTCTTGCCGATACGAGACGTCCTTCCGTAAGTATCCCTCTTGCAAAGTGCGTAGCCATTTTTCGCTCCTTGATAATGGTCGTAATCGGTTAAACGGTTACATGATTATCGCTTAACTTGACTCCTGTTTTAATCAGTAAATGGGAGTAAGAGAAGCCTCAGGACCGAACTTTACATTTTCTTAGGCAAAAATTGGATCGCTGGCACCGTACAGCGCCTTGATGGTTTCCCGCAGCCAGAGGATTTTCGGATTATGGCTGTTCCGTTTATGCCAGATCAGCGTGAAGGGAACGGTAAGCTTTTCAGCCTGCTCTTCGTCAATGGGAATGGGCAGCGCGATCAGCTTCCGCTGGTGGAGTTGATTGTAGTGATGACAGTAGTGCGGAGCGGTGGCGATATAGTTATGGCCGGGCTGCGCCGCCATAAACATCGACTGCTCAAAGCCCGGCACGCACATGGCAATATTTCTCTCTCGCCCCATCTCCTTTAGCACTTCGTCCAGTGCCCAGGTGTCGCTGCGTTCCCAGAAGATGCTAATGTGCGGGTAGCGCAGGAAGGTCTCAAGATTCCATTCGTCCTGTAGCGCGGGGTGATCCTCACGCAGATACACGCACGGACGGTCGCTGAACAGGATCTCATAGTCGATGAACCACGGCATTAGCTTCAGCAATTCACGCGATCGCGGGTGCGTTTCGCGTCCGGTGAATCCCAGATCCACCTCTCCACGCGTAATGGCGTCCAGCGAGTCATAATCCCAGTGACGCATCTTCACAGTAGCCTGCGGATAGCGCTGGTTCACCTGCTCCAGCAGGGCGTTAAAGCGGATCAGCATCAACGGCGTTTCGGCGGCCAGCACGAACGTTAGCCCGCCCGGGGAATCATGGTGAAATTTATCGAGGATCTGGTTGCCGATTTGCATCCAGTCAGCCAAATCCTGCTCGAGGCTTACCGTCAGCGGGGTCGGCAGCAGCCCCAACGGCGTTTTGACAAACAGCGGGTCGTCAAACCAGTCACGCAGCTTGGCCAGCGATTTACTCACCGCAGACGGCGTCACGTTCATCCGCTTCGCCGCTTTGGTGACGCTGCGCTCCTGCAGCAAAAGCTGCAGGCACAGCAACAGGTTAAGATCGAGACTGCTGATGGGCTTCTTCATAATGCGCCGCGGGCTGGATGACCATAAGTAAGGTGATGCACAGTATGCTACAGCCAATCAGAACCCCGATCAGCATATTCAGCGCGTTAAGCCCGATGACCGCCGCCAGCCAAATCCACAGCGACGAGCCGCAGACCTGCGCAATTCCCAGCACCGAGCTTGCCACGCCTGCCCGCAGCGAGAAGGGGCCAAGCGCCTGGCTCATCGCCACGCCAAAGCCAACCGAGAACCCGGCACAAATAAGGGTAATACCCGCCAGCATCACCGCATGCGAGCTGGTGGTTGCCAGGATCGCGCCAGCCGTGAGGAATAAAACCTGTGAGGTCAGCATCAGCGTGCGCTGGCTGAAAACATTTAGCGCAAACGGGGTGGAGAACGAGACTGCCATACTGACCATGGCGGTTAATGCCATCACCGTTGAATACTCACCCCGATCGAAGCCCATGGTCTCCATCAGTAAAACCGGGGAAACGTTTACATAGGTCAGGATCACCGCCACGCTTAACGTGGTCACGGCCAGACGACTGAGGAAAAAGCGGTTAAGCAGCTTCTCGGCTGGGTGAATGGTTGCGGTATGACCGGTATTCTGCGAGCCCGGGTGGGTCTCTTTCAGCACGGCGATAGACAGGATAAACACCAGCGCGCCCATCGCCGCCATGGTCCAGAACAGGCTCTGCCACGGGAATTTCAGCATGATCAGATATCCCACGACCGGGGCCAGCACCGGGATAATGCAGGTAATACCGTTCAGCATCGAAAGCACCTTAGCGCGACGCTGGGCGCTTAAGGTGTCGCGCAAAATGGCAAACGCGACGACGTAGCAGCCACCGGCGCCAATGCCCTGGATAAACCGTCCGGCCAGGAACAAGGTGCTGCTTTGGGCCTGTGAGCAGAGAAGAGAGGCCAGGGCAAAAATGATGGCGCCGCTTATCGCGACGGGTTGACGGCCTGCCTTATCCGCGATCTTCCCGGCAAAGACCATAGACGACGCCATCCCCGCGAGGTAGGCCGAAAACGCGATGTGCAGCTGCGCTTCGCTGGCGCCCAGATCGCGGGCGATGTGCGGCAATCCCACCAGATACATATCAATGCCGGACGGATAAAGCAGAACTAAAGCGAAGCTACAAAACAGAAAACGCGCCATAAACCCCCCATAGATGCAGGCATGCAGGATAGGGGGTGAAAAGGGATTAGGCGAGTTGCCATTTGGACAATGGTGATTTCCCTGGAGGAAATCACCATCAGCGATCGGGCCTTACTTACCGATACAGAAGCTCGAGAAAATCCGTCCCAGCAGATCGTCCGACGTAAACTCCCCGGTGATCTCGCTCAGATTCTGCTGCGCCAGACGCAGCTCTTCCGCCAGCAGTTCACCCGCCCACGCGCCGATCAGCTGCGCTTTACCCTGAACAAGGTGGTTTGCCGCCTCTTCCAGCGCCTGCAGGTGACGACGACGCGCCAGGAAGCCGCCTTCCATGCTGGTATCAAAGCCCATGCTCTGCTTGAGATGGTTACGCAGGTCGTCAACGCCTTCACCGGTACGCGCCGACAGGCGAATCAGTGAGTGACCATTCACATCGCTGATGCCCAGCGTTTCGCCGGTGACGTCCGCTTTGTTACGCACCACGGTGATGGGCAGTTTAGCCGGCAGACGGGCGATAAAGTCTGGCCAGATCTCAGCCGGGTCAACGGCGTCGGTCGTGGTGCCGTCCACCATAAACAGCACGCGGTCGGCCTGCTCGATCTCCTGCCAGGCACGTTCGATACCGATGCGCTCAACCTCGTCGCTGGCATCGCGCAGGCCGGCGGTGTCGATGATGTGCAGCGGCATGCCGTCGATGTGGATGTGCTCGCGCAGCACGTCGCGAGTGGTGCCGGCAATGTCGGTTACGATTGCCGCTTCACGGCCCGCCAGGGCGTTCAGCAGGCTTGATTTCCCGGCGTTAGGGCGTCCGGCAATCACCACCTTCATCCCTTCGCGCAGCAGGCTGCCCTGGCGCGCTTCGGCGCGAACGGCGTCGAGATCGGCCATCACCTGGTTGAGCTGCGCTTCGATTTTACCGTCAGAGAGGAAGTCGATCTCCTCATCCGGGAAGTCGATAGCCGCTTCCACGTAGATCCTGAGGTGAGTAAGTGCTTCCACAAGGTGATTTACGCGGGCGGAGAATGCCCCCTGCAGCGAGTTCAGGGCGGAGCGGGCCGCCTGTTCAGAACTGGCGTCGATCAGGTCTGCAATCGCTTCTGCCTGCGCCAGGTCGAGCTTGTCGTTGAGGAAGGCACGCTCGGAGAACTCGCCCGGCTTCGCAATGCGCAGGCCCGGCAGGGTCAGGATACGTTTTAACAGCAGGTCGAGGATAACCGGGCCGCCGTGGCCCTGCAGCTCCAGCACGTCTTCGCCGGTGAAAGAGTTCGGGCCGGGGAACCACAGCGCAATGCCCTGGTCCAGCGGCGTGCCGTCGGTATCTTTAAACGGCAGGTAATCAGCGTAGCGCGGCTTTGGCAGTTTACCCAGCACCGCTTCGGCCACCTCGCGCGCCTTCAGGCCGGAGATACGCAGAATGCCTACACCACCGCGTCCCGGTGGGGTTGCCTGGGCGACGATAGTGTCGTTATGGCTCATGGTTGGTCTCGTTCAATACAAATAAAAAAGGCGGTCAATCGACCGCCCTTATTTTAGCGTTAACTTACCGAATCAGGACTTTTTCTTTTCGCGGCTATGCAGGCCACGTTTTTCCAGACCACGGTAAATCAGCTGCTGCTGGATGATGGTCACCAGGTTGCTGACGATATAGTACAGCACCAGACCTGACGGGAACCACAGGAAGAACACGGTGAAGATGACCGGCATAAAGGTCATGATCTTCTGCTGCATCGGGTCGGTCACGGTGGTCGGCGACATCTTCTGGATGAAGAACATCGTCACGCCCATCAGGATCGGCAGGATGTAGTACGGGTCCTGTGCGGACAGGTCATGGATCCACAGTGCGAACGGCGCGTGGCGCAGCTCAACGGAACCCATCAGCATGTAGTACAGCGCAAGGAAGATTGGCATCTGAATCAGCAGCGGGAAGCAACCACCCAGTGGGTTTACTTTCTCTGCTTTGTACAGGGCCATCATTTCCTGGCTCTGACGCTGTTTGTCATCCCCCAGACGCTCACGCATAGCCTGAATCTTCGGCTGCAGCATACGCATCTTCGCCATGGAGGTGTACTGCGCTTTAGTCAGCGGGTACATGATGCCACGAACGATGAAGGTAATAACGATGATGGAGAAGCCCCAGTTACCCAGGAAGCTGTGGATGAACTTCAGCAGCTTAAACAGCGGCTGAGAGATGAACCACAACCAACCGTAATCAACGGTCAGATCCAGGTGCGGCGCAACAGCGGCCATTTTGTCCTGAATTTCCGGGCCGACCCACAGGGTGCTTGCCATCTTACCGGTTTGACCCGGCTGAACCAGAACCGGCTGAGATTTGTAGCCGATGGCTGCAAGACCGTTGCCCAGGTTCGCGGTATAGAAGTTATTCGTACCGTCGTTGTTTGGGATCCAGGCCGTAGCGAAATACTGCTGCAGCATCGCAACCCAACCGCCTTTGGAACTAACGTTCAGGTTTTCGTTATCGGCAATGGTGTCGAATTTGTATTTCTCATACTTTGCGTCTGGCGTGGAGTACGCCGCGCCACGGAAGGTATGCAGCGCAAAGTTGCTGCTTCCGGTGTCACGGTGAGACGGCAGATTGATGGACTGCTTCAGCTGGCCAAAGGTCGACAGCTCCAGCGGTTTCGCACTGGCGTTCTGTACGCTGTAGCCCACGTTCACCGCATACTCACCGCGCTTCAGGGTGAAGGTTTTAGTGAAGGTGTTGCCTGCGGCGTCGGTATACGTCATCGGGATCGCGAGTTCGTTCTGGCCATCAGCCAGCACAAAGGTGTCGCTCTCGACGGTATACAGTGGACGCGCACCGTTAGCCGGGTTATCCGGGCCATCACGACCTGTCAGGCCGCTCTGCGCCTGGTAGATAAACTCAGGCGTGGTTTCCAGTAACTGGAACGGTTCGTTAGACTTCAGCTCTTTCGGGTAGGTCAACAGCAGCGCCTGCTCAATATCACCACCACGGGTGTTGATTGTCAGCTCAAGCACATCGGTCTTAACCGTAATCTGTTTCCCCTGGCCACTGGCCGGTACGCCCTGGTCGGCGGCGCTACCCGCTGCGGTGGTCGTAGTCTGCGTGGTCTGCTGCTGGGGTTGAGGATTTTTATCCTGCTCCCATGCCTGCCAGATCATGAAAGACACGAACAACAAAGCGATGATAAGAAGATTGCGTTGCGAATCCATCGTTAGTGTTCTCTGGTATCAAAGGGTCCTGGAGGGACGGGGTCGTCTCCACCGGGGTGTAAAGGGTGGCATTTTAATACGCGTTTCACCGTCAACCAACTGCCTTTTATCACTCCAAACCTGCGCAATGCCTCAATTCCGTAGCTTGAGCATGTTGGTGTGAAACGGCAGTGCGGCCCGAGTAGCGGACTAATCAGGCGTTGATAGACCCGAATGAGGGCTATCAGGACCCGTGAGCCAGGCGACAGTGGCGGCGCCATAATTTTTCCAACGCTTCCGAGAGAGCACGGTTATCGAGGTCGGCAACCCCTTTCTTCGCCACCACCACGAAATCCATTGAAGGCAGTTCGTGCTGACGTAAACGGAAGCTTTCACGCGTCAGACGTTTAATCCGATTGCGTTCATGCGCACGCTTAACATTTTTCTTGGCGACTGTGAGACCGATGCGGGGATGCCCCAGCGAATTTTGGCGGCCGAGGATGGTGATTTGCGGCGTGCCAGCCCGTAGTGGCTGCTGGAAGACGAAAGTGAAATGAGCGGGAGTTAACAAACGTAACTCCCTGGGAAATGCTAGCTTAACCACTCAGGGGTTAGCTTTATTACTTGGAAACGGTCAGACGAGCGCGGCCTTTAGCACGACGACGTGCCAGAACCTGACGACCATTTTTAGTAGCCATACGAGCACGGAAGCCGTGAGAACGGTTGCGCTTCAGTACAGACGGTTGAAAAGTGCGTTTCATGGCGATTTCTACCTAAACTTGAATAAATTCACTGACTTTTGCGTATACCCGAACGAGTTTCGAACGACTAACGCCTCAGCGTGGGTGATTAAAGAGGCCGGATTGTAATAATTGTACACTCCGGAGTCAATTCTCTTTCCTTATTTCCCGCGTATTTCCGCACGTTTTCGCGTGGAAAATGAGCAACGGACGACGCAGGAAGATGAGCATCACGCGCCGGGTCGAGGATTATACGGCCTCGCCAACAAAGCGCAAGGATCGTCCCGGATCTTCGTTAGATCATTTAAGCAATAAATTGTCTGTGCTCATTAATTTTTCCAATATGCGGACTAAATCGTGGGGCACTGGCGCCAGGATCGTTTACACTTATCCGGTTCCGGATCTTCCTGTGGATAAATCGGGAAGAATCTGTGAGAAACAGAAGATCTCTGGCTCAGTTTAGGCTATGATCCGCGGTCCCGATCGGGATCCCAGGATCCTGGTCAGGATAAATTGCAGATAGCAATTCGCACGTCCCCCTTTACACAGGGTCATGTCGATGTGCGCCAACAATCATGAATATTCAATAGTTTTCTTTTATTGTTCGAGTGGAGTCCGCCGTGTCACTTTCGCTTTGGCAGCAGTGTCTTGCCCGATTGCAGGATGAGTTACCAGCCACAGAATTCAGTATGTGGATCCGCCCGTTGCAGGCGGAACTGAGCGATAACACGCTGGCTTTGTATGCGCCAAACCGTTTTGTGCTCGATTGGGTAAGGGACAAGTACCTTAATAACATCAATGGACTGCTGAACGATTTCTGCGGGTCTGATGCCCCGCAGCTGCGCTTTGAAGTGGGCACAAAGCCGGTCACCCAAACCGTTCGTGAAACCGTGAACGTAGCAGCACCTGCTCAGGCCGCGCCTGCTCCGGCCCCTCGCGTCGCACCCGCTCGTCAGGGCTGGGATAATGTCCCCGCACCGGCTGAGCCAACCTACCGCTCTAACGTTAACGTGAAACACACGTTCGATAACTTCGTTGAAGGTAAGTCGAACCAGCTGGCGCGCGCGGCGGCTCGTCAGGTTGCTGATAACCCTGGTGGGGCCTACAACCCGCTGTTCCTTTATGGCGGTACGGGTCTGGGTAAAACGCACCTGCTGCATGCGGTGGGTAACGGCATTATGGCGCGCAAGCCCAATGCCAAAGTGGTGTATATGCACTCCGAACGCTTCGTTCAGGACATGGTAAAAGCCCTGCAAAACAATGCGATCGAAGAGTTTAAACGCTACTATCGTTCTGTTGACGCTCTGCTCATCGATGACATCCAGTTCTTTGCCAATAAAGAACGATCGCAGGAAGAGTTTTTCCACACCTTTAATGCCCTGCTGGAAGGCAATCAGCAGATCATTTTGACCTCGGATCGTTACCCAAAAGAGATCAACGGCGTTGAAGATCGTCTGAAATCCCGCTTCGGCTGGGGCCTGACGGTGGCGATCGAGCCACCGGAGCTGGAAACCCGCGTCGCGATCCTGATGAAGAAAGCCGATGAAAACGACATTCGCCTGCCGGGCGAAGTGGCGTTCTTCATTGCCAAGCGTCTGCGCTCCAACGTGCGTGAGCTGGAAGGGGCGCTGAACCGCGTTATCGCCAATGCCAACTTCACTGGTCGTGCGATCACCATCGATTTTGTGCGTGAAGCGCTGCGAGATTTGCTGGCATTGCAGGAAAAACTGGTCACTATCGACAATATTCAAAAGACGGTGGCTGAGTACTACAAGATCAAAGTGGCAGATTTACTGTCTAAACGTCGTTCCCGCTCGGTGGCGCGTCCGCGTCAGATGGCGATGGCGCTGGCTAAGGAGTTAACCAACCACAGTCTGCCGGAAATCGGGGATGCGTTTGGTGGCCGTGACCATACGACCGTGCTGCACGCTTGTCGCAAGATTGAGCAGTTACGCGAAGAAAGCCACGACATAAAAGAAGATTTTTCCAATCTAATCAGAACATTATCATCGTGACGCTATGAAATTTACCGTTGAACGTGAACATTTATTAAAACCGCTGCAACAGGTGAGTGGCCCATTAGGTGGCCGCCCAACGCTGCCTATTCTCGGAAACCTGCTGCTTCAGGTCGCGGACGGTACGCTGTCGCTGACCGGTACAGATCTGGAAATGGAAATGATCGCGCGCGTTACGCTGACGCAGCCGCACGACGCGGGCGCGACCACGGTTCCGGCACGTAAATTCTTTGATATCTGCCGCGGGCTGCCGGAAGGCGCTGAAATCGCCGTGCAGCTGGAAGGCGACCGTATGCTGGTGCGCTCTGGCCGCAGCCGTTTCTCGCTCTCCACGCTGCCTGCTGCGGACTTCCCGAACCTGGACGACTGGCAGAGCGAAGTTGAATTCACCCTGCCGCAGGCGACGATGAAGCGTCTGATTGAAGCCACGCAGTTCTCCATGGCACATCAGGACGTCCGTTACTACTTAAACGGCATGCTGTTCGAAACCGAAGGTGAAGAGCTGCGTACCGTAGCCACCGACGGCCACCGTCTGGCGGTCTGTTCTATGCCGATTGGCGACGCGCTGCCAAACCATTCGGTGATCGTGCCGCGTAAAGGGGTGATTGAGCTGATGCGTATGCTCGACGGCGGCGACACGCCGCTGCGCGTGCAGATCGGCAGCAACAATATCCGCGCACACGTGGGCGATTTTGTCTTCACTTCGAAGCTGGTTGACGGTCGTTTCCCTGATTATCGCCGCGTATTGCCGAAGAATCCGGACAAAACGCTGGAAGCAGGCTGCGACAGCCTCAAGCAGGCCTTTGCCCGTGCGGCCATTCTCTCAAACGAGAAATTCCGCGGCGTGCGCCTGTACGTGAGTGAAAACCAGATCAAAATCACCGCTAACAACCCGGAGCAGGAAGAGGCAGAAGAAATTCTGGACGTCACCTACGCCGGAACCGAGATGGAAATCGGCTTTAACGTCAGCTACGTGCTGGATGTGCTGAATGCGCTGAAGTGCGAGAACGTGCGCATTCTGCTGACCGACTCCGTTTCAAGCGTACAGATTGAAGATGCCGCATCACAGTCGGCTGCTTATGTTGTCATGCCAATGAGACTGTAATGTCGCTCACCCGTCTGTTGATCCGCGACTTTCGCAATATCGAAAGCGCGGATCTCGCTTTATCCCCTGGCTTTAACTTCCTGGTTGGCGCAAACGGCAGCGGCAAAACCAGCGTGCTTGAGGCCATCTATACGCTCGGCCACGGTCGGGCGTTTCGCAGTTTGCAGATTGGTCGCGTCATTCGCCACGAGCAGGAATCCTTTGTCCTGCACGGGCGTTTGCAGGGGGCGGAGCGGGAAACTGCCATCGGCCTGACCAAAGACAAGCAGGGCGACAGTAAGGTGCGCATCGACGGCACCGACGGCCATAAAGTGGCGGAGCTGGCGCTGCTGATGCCAATGCAGCTGATTACGCCGGAGGGGTTTACTTTACTCAACGGCGGCCCCAAATACAGAAGAGCATTCCTCGACTGGGGATGCTTTCACAACGAAGCCGGTTTCTTTAACGCCTGGAGCAACCTGAAGCGTCTGCTCAAGCAGCGTAACGCTGCACTGCGCCAGGTTACCCGTTACGCCCAGCTGCGTCCGTGGGACATGGAGTTAATCCCTCTCGCGGAACAAATCAGCAACTGGCGTGCCGAATACAGCGCAGGTATCGCCGAAGACATGGCCGACACCTGCAAACAGTTTTTACCTGAATTCTCTCTCACCTTCTCCTTCCAGCGCGGCTGGGAGAAAGAGACGGATTATGCCGAGGTGTTAGAGAGAAGCTTCGAGCGCGATCGCATGTTGACCTACACCGCACACGGCCCTCACAAGGCGGATTTCCGCATTCGTGCCGACGGTGCACCGGTGGAAGACACGCTGTCGCGCGGGCAGCTCAAGCTCCTGATGTGTGCGCTGCGCCTGGCACAGGGCGAGTTTCTCACCCGCGAGAGCGGAAGACGCTGCCTGTACCTGATAGATGATTTTGCCTCGGAACTTGACGACGCGCGGCGCGGGCTGCTTGCCAGCCGCTTAAAAGCCACGCAGTCGCAGGTTTTCGTCAGCGCTATTAGCGCTGAACACGTTATAGACATGTCGGACGAAAATTCGAAGATGTTTACCGTGGAAAAGGGTAAAATAACGGATTAACCCAAGTTGAAATGAGCGAGAAACGTTGATGTCGAATTCTTATGACTCCTCCAGTATCAAAGTCCTGAAAGGGCTGGATGCGGTGCGTAAGCGCCCGGGTATGTATATCGGCGACACGGATGACGGCACCGGTCTGCACCACATGGTATTCGAGGTGGTAGATAACGCTATCGACGAAGCGCTCGCGGGTCACTGTAAAGACATCGTGGTCACCATCCATGCGGATAACTCCGTCTCCGTCACCGATGATGGTCGTGGCATCCCAACCGGTATTCACCCGGAAGAGGGCGTCTCTGCCGCGGAAGTGATCATGACCGTGCTGCACGCAGGCGGTAAGTTCGACGATAACTCCTATAAAGTTTCCGGCGGCCTGCACGGCGTAGGCGTCTCCGTGGTTAACGCCCTGTCGCAGAAGCTGGAGCTGGTTATCCAGCGCGAAGGCAAGATCCACCGTCAGCTCTATACGCACGGCGTGCCGCAGGCACCGCTGGCCGTTACTGGCGATACCGACAAAACCGGTACCATGGTGCGTTTCTGGCCGAGCCTCGAAACCTTCACCAACGTCACCGAATTCGAGTATGACATCCTGGCGAAACGCCTGCGTGAACTGTCGTTCCTGAACTCCGGCGTCTCTATTCGCCTGCGCGACAAGCGTGACGGCAAAGAAGACCACTTCCACTACGAAGGCGGTATCAAGGCGTTCGTTGAGTATCTGAACAAGAACAAAACGCCTATTCACCCGAATATCTTCTATTTCTCCACCGAAAAAGACGGTATCGGCGTGGAAGTGGCGCTGCAGTGGAACGACGGTTTCCAGGAAAACATTTACTGCTTCACCAACAACATTCCACAGCGTGACGGCGGTACGCACCTTGCAGGCTTCCGTGCGGCGATGACCCGTACCCTGAACGCCTACATGGACAAAGAAGGCTACAGCAAAAAAGCAAAAGTCAGTGCCACCGGTGATGACGCCCGTGAAGGCCTGATTGCCGTTGTCTCCGTGAAGGTGCCGGATCCGAAGTTCTCCTCACAGACCAAAGACAAGCTGGTCTCTTCCGAGGTGAAATCGGCGGTTGAACAGCAGATGAACGAACTGCTGAGCGAATACCTGCTGGAAAACCCGTCCGACGCGAAAATCGTGGTGGGTAAAATTATTGATGCGGCGCGTGCCCGTGAAGCGGCGCGTAAAGCCCGTGAAATGACCCGTCGTAAAGGCGCGCTGGACTTAGCAGGCCTGCCGGGCAAACTGGCTGACTGCCAGGAACGCGACCCGGCGCTGTCCGAACTGTACCTCGTGGAAGGGGACTCCGCGGGCGGTTCTGCGAAGCAGGGCCGTAACCGTAAGAACCAGGCTATCCTGCCGCTGAAGGGTAAAATCCTTAACGTTGAGAAGGCGCGCTTCGACAAGATGCTCTCTTCTCAGGAAGTGGCGACGCTCATTACCGCGCTGGGCTGCGGCATCGGCCGTGATGAGTACAACCCGGATAAACTGCGCTACCACAGCATCATCATCATGACCGATGCGGACGTCGACGGCTCGCACATTCGTACGCTGCTGTTGACCTTCTTCTATCGTCAGATGCCTGAAATCGTTGAGCGTGGCCACGTCTACATTGCACAGCCGCCGCTGTACAAGGTGAAGAAAGGCAAGCAGGAACAGTACATTAAAGACGACGAAGCGATGGATCAGTACCAAATCGCAATCGCCCTTGATGGCGCAACCCTGCATGCGAACTCGCACGCCCCTGCACTGGCCGGCGAGCCGCTGGAGCGTCTGGTGTCCGAGTTCAACGCGACGCAGAAAATGATCACGCGTATGGAACGCCGCTATCCGAAAACGCTGCTGAAGGAGCTGGTTTATCAGCCAACCCTGACCGAAGCCGATCTGAGCGACGAGCAGACCGTAACCCGCTGGGTGAACGCCCTGGTGACCGATCTCAACGAGAAAGAGCAGCACGGCAGCATGTGGAAATGCGATATCCAGCAGAACGCCGATAAGCAGTTCGAGCCTATTATTCGCGTGCGTACCCACGGCGTTGACACCGACTATCCGCTGGAACACGAGTTTGTGACCGGTCCGGAATACCGCCGCATCTGCACGCTTGGCGAGACGCTGCGTGGCCTGATCGAAGACGATGCGTTCATCGAACGTGGCGAACGTCGTCAGCCGGTAGCCAGCTTCGAGCAGGCGCTGGACTGGCTGGTGAAAGAGTCTCGTCGTGGTCTTGCGATCCAGCGCTACAAAGGTCTGGGTGAAATGAACCCGGAGCAGCTGTGGGAAACTACCATGGATCCGGAAAGCCGCCGCATGTTGCGCGTCACCGTTAAAGACGCGATTGCTGCGGACCAGCTGTTCACGACCCTGATGGGCGATGCGGTTGAACCACGTCGTGCCTTCATCGAAGAGAACGCCCTGAAAGCGGCAAATATCGATATTTAATCGTCGTTATACCGCACCATAACTGGCCGCGCTTTTAGCGCGGCTTTTTTGTGGGCGCAGGCATATCCAGCGACATCACGGACGGTAAACGGTTCGCCAGCGTATCTATCGCTATTCTTACCCTCAGCGGCAGATGCGGCGTCTGCTGCCACACGGCATGAACGTTGAAATGCACATCCGGTGCCTGCTTTAAGAGCGGGACGAGTTTACCCTGGTGAATATCTTTGACGACCATCCAGCAGGGCAGCCATGCAATGCCGTGTCCGGCCAGCGCAGCGTCGCAGATCGCCTGCAAATCATCCATATTGAGCGACGATCGGGGCGTAAAGGTGTGCGACGTTCCTTCGTTATCCATCAGCTGCCAGGACAACACTCTGCCTGCGCTCAAATAGTTAATGGCCGTATGCTGGGATAAATCATTAACGCTTTGTGGCTGGCCTTTCTTCAGCAGATACTCCGGCGCGGCGCACAGCACCATGCGGTGTTCTCCCAGCTTTCTGGCGACCAGCACGCTGCTGTCGTGAAGCGTGCCGTTACGCACCGCCATATCAAACCCTTCCTCGACCAGATCCACCACGCGGTCGCTGAATGACATTTCCAGCTCAAGCCCGGGGTGTTCCTGAGCCAGCGCTATCAGCAGCGGGGCGACACACTGGCGGCCAAACAGCACCGGCATGGAAATGCGCAGGCGACCGCTGACCTGCTGTTTCCCCGTCTCAAGCAGCGATTCCGCACTCCGAATCTCCTCCAGCGCGCGCAGGCAGCGTTCATAAAAAAGGGCGCCGTTATCGGTCAGACTCTGGCTGCGGGTGGTGCGCTGAAAAAGACGTACCCCCAGCCGTTGTTCAAGGCGAGCGATGCTTTTTCCGACCGCCGAGCGTGACAAATGCAGACGAAGGGCAGCCTGCGCAAAACTTCCCGCCTCAACGGCGGCCACAAAAACAGGAATATCCTTCAGCGTATCGGTCATAGATTGTATCTGTTCTGGCGTCAATAAAGAGAAAACTTATCGCCACTGGCGACCTTTAGTCAACGGTAGACTGTCAGGACTAAAGCTCATCTGATGGCAGGAGAAATTAAATGACAGAGACAATGCAACGCTGGTCCATGGATGCCCTCGGGCGCGAGAACCTCAAGCTGACTCAGGCGCCCGTCCCACAGCCGGGCCCGGGTGAAGTGCGCGTGCGGGTGAATGCCGTTGCGCTTAACTATCGCGATAAAATGGTTGTTGAAGGCACAATGCCGATTCCGCTTTCCTTCCCGTTTACCCCGGCATCTGACATGGCGGGCGTGGTGGACAGCATTGGTGAAGGCGTTACGCGCTTCCATCCCGGCGCGCGCGTCATCTCAACCTTCTTCCCGGAGTGGATCGACGGTAAGCCGCAGGCGGACGCGCGCAATCTGCCCTATAAAACGTCCGGCGGATACTTTCAGGGCATGCTGTCCGAGTATGTGATTGTGAATGAAGGCGCGCTGGTGGCCTCCCCGGAGACTCTGGATGACGCCGAGGCCAGCACCTTACCCTGCGCAGGGCTTACCGCCTGGTTTGCGCTGGTGGAACGTGGCCAGCTGCGCGCCGGTCAATCGGTGCTGGTGCAGGGCACGGGCGGCGTGGCGATATTCGCCCTGCAAATCGCAAAAGCGCACGGGGCGGAGGTTTTTGTCACCTCGGGGAGTGATGAAAAACTGGCGCTGGCCAAAAAGCTGGGAGCCAGCCAGGGCATCAACCGTCTGAAAGGCGACTGGGCGGAAAATACGCTGGCGCTCACGCAGGATCGCGGCATCGACCACATTATTGAAACCGTAGGCGGAGAGAACCTGAAGCATTCCCTGCGCGCCGTTGCCGTTCACGGACGTATCTCCGTCATTGGCGTGCTGGCCGGGACGGAGATTACGCTCTCTGCTGGCGAACTGCTGCTGAAATCACCCGTCATTCAGGGGATTGGCGTGGGGCACCGCCGGGCGCTGGAAGATTTTGTCCGCGCAGTTGACGTCACGGGGCTGAAGCCGGTGATAGAGCATCGCTACCGTTTTAACGAGCTTGAACAGGCGTTTGAGCACCTCGATCGCGGAGCGTTCGGTAAAATAGTTCTCACCCGCGAGTAAGCCTTCGTTCCCCGGAATCAGCGTAAAAGGGGCATTCCTGTTGCGCAATATAGCTCTATTTTTGTGTGCTTAATCGCGTTAGCATGAGGCAGCACTCATTTATTCCGGGGAACTCATGGCTATCAAACTCATCGCAATCGATATGGACGGCACGCTGCTGCTGCCAGATCACACTATCTCTCCAGCCGTTAAAAACGCGATCGCCGCGGCGCGCGCAAAGGGCGTGAATGTGGTCCTGACCACGGGGCGTCCGTATGCGGGCGTACACAGCTATCTGAAAGAGCTGCACATGAATCAGCCGGGCGACTACTGCATCACCTATAACGGCGCGCTGGTGCAGAAAGCCGCTGACGGCAGTACGGTTGCGCAAACCGCGCTGAGCTACGATGACTATCTGTTCCTGGAAAAACTGTCCCGTGAAGTGGGTTCCCACTTCCACGCGCTCGATCGCAATACGCTCTATACCGCCAACCGCGATATCAGCTACTACACGGTACATGAATCCTACGTTGCGACCATTCCGCTGGTGTTCTGTGAAGCGGAGAAAATGGACCCGGCGACGCAGTTCCTGAAAGTAATGATGATCGACGAGCCAGAGATCCTGGATAAAGCGATTGCGCGCATTCCGGCGGAGGTAAAAGAGAAGTACACCGTGCTGAAAAGTGCGCCGTACTTCCTCGAAATCCTCGATAAACGCGTCAATAAAGGCACCGGTGTCAAATCACTGGCCGATGCGCTGGGTATTAAACAGGAAGAGATCATGGCGCTGGGCGACCAGGAAAATGACATCGCGATGATCGAATTCGCCGGTATGGGCGTGGCGATGGATAACGCCATTCCATCCGTGAAAGAAGTGGCCAACTTCGTGACAAAATCCAACCTGGAAGACGGCGTTGCTTACGCGATCGAGAAGTTTGTGCTGCAGTAACGCTTATTTTTAATCATCAGCCTCGGTTATCAACCGGGGCTTTTTTTTGCGCTGAATTTATTGAATTGTTCTTTTTGTGATCTTGATTGTAGTACAACATTAAATGATTGTACTACATTACAGCCATGGCAAAGACGAACTCCCTCACATTTGTACTGCAAAAGTGAGGTGAAATTCAGCGGTCGCGGTAAAGTAGTGATGGACATACAGAGCACAAGGACTCTCCATGACACTCAATAAAACCGATCGCATCGTCATCACGCTGGGCACCCAGATTGTGGGTGGCAAATACGTTCCCGGTTCGCCGCTGCCGGCAGAGGCCGAACTGTGTGAGGAGTTTGAAACCTCGCGCAACATCATCCGGGAAGTATTCCGCTCGCTGATGGCGAAGCGGCTGATTGAAATGAAGCGCTATCGCGGCGCGTTTGTTGCTCCGCGTAACCAGTGGAACTACCTCGATACCGACGTGCTGCAGTGGGTGCTGGAAAATGACTACGACCCGCGGCTTATCGGCGCGATGAGCGAAGTCCGAAACCTGGTTGAACCGGCCATCGCCCGCTGGGCGGCGGAACGCGCAACTTCCGGCGATTTGGCCCAGATCGAGTCGGCTTTAAACGACATGATCGCCAATAACCAGAACCGGGAGGCGTTTAACGAGGCAGATATTCGCTACCACGAGGCGGTGCTGCAGTCGGTGCATAACCCGGTATTACAGCAGCTTAGCGTAGCGATCAGCTCGCTACAGCGAGCAGTATTTGAACGTACCTGGATGGGCGATGAGGCCAACATGCCGAAAACGCTCCAGGAACATAAAGCGCTGTTCGATGCGATAAGGCATCAGGACGGCGATGCGGCAGAGCAGGCGGCACTTACCATGATTGCCAGCTCGACACGAAGGCTGAAGGAAATCACATGACATCTCGCTACATCGCAATTGACTGGGGATCGACCAATCTGCGCGCCTGGCTGTATCAGGGCGAGCAGTGCCTGGAAAGCAGGCAATCAGAAGCAGGCGTGACGCGCCTGAACGGTAAATCCCCCGAGGCGGTGTTAGCAGAGGTCACACAACGCTGGCGCGACAGCACCACGCCGGTAGTGATGGCGGGTATGGTAGGCAGCAACGTAGGGTGGAAAATCGCCCCTTATTTGCCGGTTCCCGCCCATTTCTCCGCGATTGGCGAGCAGTTAACGTCCGTTGGCGACAATATCTGGATTATTCCCGGCTTGTGCGTTTCTCGCGACGACAACCACAACGTGATGCGCGGCGAAGAGACGCAGCTGCTTGGCGCGCGCGCGCTTTCTCCTTCTTCTGTCTACGTCATGCCCGGAACGCACTGCAAGTGGGTCCAGGCTGACGCTGAGCAAATCCACGACTTTCGCACCGTGATGACCGGCGAGCTGCACCATTTGCTGCTCAACCATTCGCTGGTTGGGGCCGGTTTACCTGAGCAGGAAGCCTCGGCAGAGGCGTTTGCTGCCGGGCTTGAACGTGGGATCGCTTCTCCTGATGTCTTGCCGCACCTTTTTGAGGTTCGCGCCTCGCACGTGCTGGGAAATCTCCCGCGCGAGCAGGTCAGCGAGTTTCTTTCCGGCCTGCTGATTGGCGCTGAGGTTGCCAGCATGCGTGATTTCATCGCGCACGAGCAGGCCATCACCATTGTCGCAGGCGCATCGCTGACGTCGCGCTACGAGCAGGCGTTTCGCACCGTTGGGCGTGATGTTTTAACGATATCCGGCGACACGGCATTTCAGGCAGGAATAAGGAGCATCGCTCATGCAGTGGCAAACTGATCTTCCCCTTATCGCGATTTTGCGCGGCATCACGCCCGATGAGGCGTTAGCCCACGTCGGCGCGGTTATTGACGCCGGGTTCGACGTGGTGGAAATCCCGCTTAACTCTCCGGAGTGGGAAAAAAGCATTCCGGCCGTGGTGAAGGCCTTCGGCGATAGGGCGCTGATTGGCGCAGGCACCGTGTTACAGCCTGAGCAGGTGGATCGGCTGGCGAAAATGGGCTGCAGGCTTATCGTCACGCCCAACATTCAGCCTGAGGTGATCCGCCGCGCGGTGGGGCACGGCATGACCGTCTGCCCGGGCTGCGCCACCGCCACGGAGGCCTTTACTGCTCTCGAAGCAGGCGCACAGTCGCTCAAAATTTTCCCGTCATCGGCTTTTGGTCCGGACTACATCAAAGCGCTGAAAGCGGTATTGCCCGCCAGCGTGCCGGTCTTTGCCGTGGGCGGCGTAACGCCAGAAAACCTGGGCCAGTGGATGAGCGCTGGCTGTGTGGGCGCAGGGCTGGGCAGCGATCTTTATCGTGCCGGACAGTCCGTTGAACGTACCGCACAGCAGGCGACAGCATTTGTGAAAGCGTATCGAGAGGCAGTGAAATGAAAATAACCAAACTCACCACGTACCGTTTACCCCCGCGCTGGATGTTCCTGAAAATCGAAACCGATGAAGGGGTTGTGGGCTGGGGCGAACCGGTGATTGAAGGGCGTGCGCGTACCGTAGAAGCGGCGGTGCACGAGCTGGGTGAATACCTGATTGGTCAGGATCCGGCGCGCATTAACGACCTTTGGCAGGTGATGTACCGCGCGGGCTTCTACCGCGGGGGGCCGATCCTGATGAGCGCCATCGCCGGCATCGACCAGGCGCTGTGGGATATCAAAGGCAAAGTGCTGAACGCGCCGGTCTGGCAATTGATGGGCGGCCTGGTGCGCGACAAAATCAAAGCCTACAGCTGGGTCGGCGGTGACCGTCCTGCGGAAGTGATTGATGGCATCACGCAGCTGCGCAACATCGGCTTCGACACTTTCAAGCTCAACGGCTGCGAAGAGATGGGCATTATCGACAACTCGCGCGCGGTAGACCGGGCGGTGAACACCGTGGCGCAAATCCGTGAAGCCTTCGGCAACGAGATTGAGTTTGGCCTGGATTTCCACGGCCGCGTCAGCGCGCCGATGGCCAAAGTTCTGATCAAAGAGCTGGAGCCGTATCGTCCGCTGTTTATTGAAGAGCCGGTGCTGGCCGAGCAGGCCGAGTACTACCCGAAACTGGCTGAACAGACCCATATTCCCATCGCGGCGGGCGAACGTATGTTCTCGCGCTTCGAGTTCAAACGCGTGCTTGAAGCGGGCGGCATTGCCATTCTGCAGCCGGACCTTTCTCACGCGGGCGGCATAACTGAATGCTACAAAATTGCCGGGATGGCAGAGGCTTACGATGTGGCATTGGCACCGCACTGCCCGCTTGGGCCGATCGCGCTGGCTGCCTGTTTGCACGTCGACTTTGTCTCCCGGAATGCGGTGTTCCAGGAACAGAGCATGGGGATTCACTATAACAAGGGCGCGGAACTGCTCGATTTTGTGAAAAATAAAGAAGACTTCTGCATGGAAGGCGGTTTCTTTAAACCGTTAACGAAGCCGGGCCTTGGCGTAGAAATTGACGAAGCCAAAGTCATTGAGCTGAGTAAAAATGCGCCAGACTGGCGTAACCCGCTGTGGCGTCATGAGGATGGCAGCGTAGCCGAATGGTAAATGCGCGTCATACTTCGCGCTGGTGATGCGTTGGCTGCGTTTTCTTACCCCGGTCACATACTTTTGTATGCTCCCGGGGATGCGAAAACTTGCCGCCTTCCCCCAGCACGAATTATTTAGCGCATTCTGTTTACGTTTTTAATTAAAAAAACCAAATACACCCTCTGTAAATTACAGGGCATGGTGAGCGGCTTCGCTATGCCCAAAATCTGGAGACAGATTGCGATGGATATTCCAGTTACCGCTACAAAAACCGGGCGTCGCCGCTACCTGACGCTGATTATGATCTTTATTACCGTGGTCATTTGCTATGTCGACCGCGCCAACCTTGCCGTGGCATCGGCCCATATCCAGGAAGAGTTTGGCATCACCAAAGCGGAAATGGGCTACGTCTTTTCGGCGTTTGCCTGGCTGTATACTTTATGTCAGATCCCGGGCGGCTGGTTCCTTGACCGCGTGGGTTCACGTCTGACCTATTTCATTGCCATTTTCGGCTGGTCAGTGGCGACCCTGTTCCAGGGCTTCGCGACCGGGCTGATGTCGCTGATTGGCCTGCGCGCCATCACCGGGGTGTTCGAAGCGCCCGCGTTTCCG
Source organism: Enterobacter sp. 940_PEND (assembly GCF_001059415.1). Lineage (NCBI taxonomy): Bacteria > Pseudomonadati > Pseudomonadota > Gammaproteobacteria > Enterobacterales > Enterobacteriaceae > Enterobacter > Enterobacter sp. 940_PEND. The sequence continues at coordinate 129,090 of NZ_JUMS01000043.1, read as the reverse complement.
ACCAACAACCGTATGGTGACCAGCTGGTTCCCGGAACACGAGCGCGCTTCCGCCGTTGGCTTTTACACCTCCGGGCAGTTTGTCGGCCTGGCGTTCCTGACGCCGCTGCTGATCTGGATCCAGGAGCTGCTGAGCTGGCACTGGGTATTCATCGTCACGGGTGGGATTGGCATTATCTGGTCGCTGATCTGGTTCAAGGTTTACCAGCCGCCGCGTCTGACCAAAAGCATCACCAAAGCCGAGCTGGACTACATCCGCGACGGCGGTGGCCTGGTGGACGGCGATGCGCCGGTGAAAAAAGAGGCGCGCCAGCCGCTGACCAAAGCGGACTGGAAGCTGGTCTTCCATCGTAAGCTGGTGGGTGTTTATCTGGGCCAGTTCGCGGTGACCTCCACGCTGTGGTTCTTCCTCACCTGGTTCCCGAACTACCTGACCCAGGAGAAGGGGATCGCGGCGCTGAAGGCGGGCTTTATGACCACCGTGCCGTTTCTCGCGGCATTCTTCGGCGTGCTGCTCTCCGGCTGGCTGGCCGATAAGCTGGTGAAAAAAGGCTACTCGCTGGGCGTGGCGCGTAAAACGCCGATCATCTGCGGCTTGCTGATCTCAACCTGCATCATGGGTGCCAACTACACCAACGATCCGGTGTGGATTATGACCCTGATGGCGGTGGCGTTCTTCGGTAACGGTTTCGCCTCTATCACCTGGTCGCTGGTGTCGTCCCTTGCGCCGATGCGGCTGATTGGCCTGACCGGCGGCGTGTTCAACTTTGTCGGTGGGCTGGGTGGGATCACCGTACCGCTGGTCATCGGCTACCTGGCGCAGGACTACGGCTTCGGCCCGGCGCTGGTCTATATTTCTGCCGTGGCGCTGATCGGGGCACTCTCCTACATCCTGCTGGTGGGCGACGTGAAACGAGTAGGCTAATCTCTGCGGATGTTTTACCCTGATGCATTCACCGTGCATCAGGGTATCCTCATGAAACAAATCACCTTCGCTTCCCGCAACCACCAGCTGACCAACATCAATACCTGGACGCCGGACAGCCAGTGGCTGGTCTACGACGTGCGCCCGTCCGGTGCGTCGTTCACCGGTGAAACCATCGAGCGGGTCAATGTCGCTACGGGTGAGGTAGAGGTGGTATATCGCGCCACTGACGGCGCGCATGTCGGCGTGGTGACCGTTCATCCTGCAGAAGAGAAATATGTCTTTATCCACGGCCCGAAAAACCCCGATGCGGACTGGCATTACGATTTTCATCATCGTCAGGGAGTGGTTGCGCAAAACGGTCAGGTGAGCAATCTGGACGCGATGGATATCACAGCGCCTTACACCGCCGGCGCGCTGCGCGGCGGCAGCCACGTCCATGTCTTCAGCCCAAACGGGCAGCTCGTCAGCTTTACCTATAACGACCATGTTCTGCACGAACGCGATCCTAAACTTGATTTACGTAACGTCGGCGTGGCTGCGCCTTACGGCCCGGTGAACCCGCGCGGGAACCATCCGCGCGAATATTCAGGTACATTCTGGAGCGTGCTGGTCAGCCGCACGACGCCCAACCCGCAGCCGGGCAGCGACGAGATTAACCGCGCCTACGAAGAGGGCTGGGTGGGCAACGACAGGCTGGCGTTTATCGGCGACACGCTTTCTTCGCAGGGCGAAAAAGTACCCGAACTGTTTATCGTAAATCTGCCGGAAGACGAGCAGGGCTGGAAGCATGCGGGCGATGCGCCGCTACAGGGCACGACGGAGACCCTTCCAGCGCCGCCTGCGGGTGTGAAGCAGCGTCGTTTGACCTTTACGCATCAGAGGGCGTACCCGGGCCTGGTGAACGTGCCGCGTCACTGGGTTCGCTGTAACCCGCAGGGGACACAGATTGCGTTTCTGATGCGGGATGATAACGGCATTGTGCAGCTGTGGCTGATCTCTCCTGAGGGCGGCGAGCCGCGCCAGTTGACGCGTACCGGGAGTGATATTCAGTCTGCATTTAACTGGCATCCTTCCGGCGATCGTCTGGGGTTTGTGCTCGAAAATCGGATCGCCTGCTGCGACGCAAAGACCGGAGAGGTGACGTTTTTAACGTCCGATCACGGCAACCCGCCGTCTGCTGATGCGGTCGTGTTTTCCCCGGACGGGCGCGTTATTGCGTGGATGGAGGAGACAGCCGGTTTCCGTCAGCTTTGGGTGACGGAAACCGCGCAGTACTAGCGTGGAGGCATTTCAGCGGGCGGGATGACGGCGTTTGTCGCCAGATTTTCCTGCTCGCTTTTCTCTACACGCGAGCGTACGGAGTTGTCCTTACGAAACATATCCCACGGCAGCAGAAGCGTATCCGCCACGGCCGTAAACGGCATATCCAGGATAACCAGGGATTTGGTGCCCCAGTTTGTATCGTCATCGGAGATCATCGCCGCGCTGGCGCGCGTCCCCGGATATGTTCCTTCTTTACCGCCGGTGTGAGACATCACGCTCGAACACCCGCAAAGTAAAACTGCCCCGCTGAACGTCGTCAGCTTTATCAGAACATTTTTCATCATCACTCAGTCATCGTTAATGGCACTGCATAGACCTGCAACTCAGGGTTATAGCGAGCCTTATCCAAAATGGATAGCTCTATGACCCCGCACTGTGGCAGCCATCGCAATTTAACCCTTTGTGCTGTTGTCCCAGTCTAAGCGAGATGCAGGAAAGTGCAAAAAAAAGTGCAGCTGTCGTTCTTGAAAAGCCCGATTGCAGACCCATTTTAAGAATGTGGCCCGATAACGAACTCGCCTGATGGGTGTTCGGGGGCGCAAAGGCCTGTCCATGGTGGAAGGCTACAATTTCTCGCTGATTTCAGGAGTTTTATTTATGCGTAACTTCGATCTTTCTCCGCTATACCGTTCTGCAATTGGTTTTGACCGCCTGTTTAACCATTTAGAAAATAACCAAAGCCAGAGCAACGGCTACCCTCCATACAATGTTGAGCTGGTTGACGAAAACCACTACCGCATCGCCATTGCCGTCGCCGGTTTTGCAGAAAACGAACTGGAGATCACCGCGCAGGACAACCTGCTGGTGGTGAAAGGTTCCCATACGGCCGAGCAGAAAGAACGTACCTACCTCTATCAGGGCATCGCCGAGCGCAACTTTGAACGCAAGTTCCAGTTAGCCGAGAACATTCACGTTAAAGGCGCGAACCTGGTTAACGGTCTGCTGTTTATCGAACTGGAACGTGTGATTCCGGAAGAGAAAAAACCGCGCCGTATCGAAATTAACTAATTACGCGGGTCGCGTGAGCGGCCCACCCGAACTTGCTTGCCGTAACGGGAGCATATGCGAATCCATCAGGATTTGCAGGTACAACTGCGCACAAAATTACACTGTGCCGAACTCGCTTCTCAGAAGGAGATTTAGTATGCGTAACTATGATTTATCCCCCCTGCTGCGTCAGTGGATTGGTTTTGACAAACTGGCTAACGCCCTGCAAAGCACCACCGAGCAACAGACGTTTCCGCCGTACAACATCGAAAAAAGCGACGATAACCACTATCGCATTACCCTTGCGCTGGCCGGTTTCCGCCAGGACGATCTGGACATCCAGCTTGAAGGCACTCGCCTGACCGTGAAGGGGTCGCCGGAAAAACAAGAGACCGAGACCAAATGGCTGCATCAGGGGTTGGTTAATCAGCCGTTTAGCCTGAGCTTTACCCTGGCAGACCATATGGAAGTGTCCGGCGCAACGTTTACCAACGGTCTGCTGCATATCGACCTGATCCGCAACGTGCCGGAAGCCATCGCGCCGCAGCGTATCGCCATTAGCGAGCGGCCGGCGTTGAACAGTTAGCACTGTGCGGGCTGATGCCCTCACCCTGGCCCTCTCCCAGTGGGAGAGGGTGAAAAGATAAAGCCCTGCCCCGGCAGGGCTTTTTTGTGCGCCATCACCCATACAACCGCCCCCGGCTCTGAGAGAATCCTTAGCATAACTAAGGTTATGCTAAGGGAGTGGGTCATGAGTGATATCGCGTTAACCGTCAGCGTGTTGGCCCTGGTCGCTGTTGTTGGCCTGTGGATAGGTAATATCAAAATCCGCGGCGTCGGGTTTGGGATAGGCGGGGTACTGTTTGGCGGCATTTTTGTCGGGCACTTCGCCGACAAGCTCGGGCTGGTCCTCAGCGCCGAAATGCTCCACTTTACCCAGGAGTTCGGCCTGATCCTCTTCGTTTATACCATCGGTATTCAGGTGGGACCGGGCTTTTTCGCCTCACTTCGGGTTTCCGGTTTACGGCTCAACCTGTTTGCCCTCGGCATTGTGGTGATGGGCGGGCTGGTCACCGCAATTCTGCATAAAATCTTCGATATCCCGCTCCCCGTGGTGCTGGGCATTTTCTCCGGGGCGGTTACCAACACGCCTGCGCTCGGTGCCGGGCAGCAAATCCTGCGCGATTTGGGTATCGAACCCGGCATTGTCGACCAGATGGGGATGAGCTACGCCATGGCCTATCCGTTTGGGATTTGCGGCATTCTGCTTTCCATGTGGCTGGTGCGCGTCCTGTTTCGGATTAACGTCGACAAAGAGGCGAAGGACCACGAAACCACGCTCACCAACGGCCATATGCCGATCAAAACCATCAACATTCGGGTCGATAACCCCAACCTGAACAATATGGCGATTCAGGACGTGCCGATCCTCAACAGCGCCAATATCATCTGCTCCCGCCTCAAGCGTGACGATATGCTGATGGTGCCCGCGCCCGGCACCGTCATTCAGCAGGGCGATCTGCTGCACCTGGTCGGCCAGCCCGGAGATTTAAACAACGCGCGGCTGGTGATTGGCCAGGAAGTGGATACCTCGCTCTCAACCCGCGGCACCGATATGCGCGTGGAACGCGTTGTGGTGACTAACGAACACGTTCTTGGCAAGAAAATACGCGATCTGCAGGTAAAAGAGCGCTATGACGTGGTGATCTCTCGCCTTAACCGTGCGGGTGTTGAACTGGTCGCCAGCCCGGAGGCCAGCCTGCAGTTCGGGGATATCCTCAACCTGGTCGGGCGCCCGTCGTCCATCGACGCCGTGGCGGATATGGTGGGTAACGCCCAGCAAAAGCTGCAGCAGGTGCAGATGCTGCCGGTGTTTATCGGTATCGGGCTCGGCGTGCTGCTCGGTTCTATTCCTGTGTACGTGCCGGGCTTCCCGGTGGCGCTCAAGCTGGGCCTGGCGGGTGGACCGCTGATTATGGCGCTGATCCTCGGGCGTATCGGCTGTATCGGGAAGCTTTACTGGTTTATGCCACCGAGCGCCAACCTGGCGCTGCGCGAGCTGGGTATCGTGCTGTTCCTGGCGGTGGTCGGCCTGAAATCCGGCGGGGATTTTGTCGATACCCTGGTCAAGGGCGAAGGGATGAGCTGGGTTGGCTACGGCATCTTTATCACGGCGATCCCGCTGCTGACGGTGGGAATACTGGCGCGGATGTTCGCCAAAATGAACTACCTGACGCTGTGCGGGATGCTGGCGGGCTCCATGACCGATCCACCCGCGCTGGCTTTTGCCAACAACCTGCACGCCACCAGCGGTGCGGCTGCGCTCTCCTATGCCACCGTCTATCCGCTGGTGATGTTCCTGCGCATCATCACCCCGCAGCTACTGGCGGTGCTGTTCTGGGGAATGGGCTAGCAGGTCGTCCGGGTGGATGCGCCGCAGATGGTAGTCCACCTGGTAATCACTGGTATTTCGGAACATCACGGAATAATTGAGGAACTCGCCGCTGTCGCTGTAGGAGAGAGAAGTAATTCGCAGCAGCGGCGTCTGTTCCGGCAGGTTCATATAACCGGCCAGCGTTTTATCTGCCAGCACCGGCGTCAGGCTCTCGTAGTTGCCGCTGATGGTGATCCCGCACTCCTTCTCGATGTAATCAAACTTTGACCCCTCAAGATGCGCCAGCGACAGATTGCGGAACAGCTTCACCGGCATAAAGCTGTCCTCCAGCATCAGCGGCTTCCCGTCCACGTAGCGCACCCGCCGGGAAAAGTAGATCCGCTCATCCACCTGAATCCGCAGCTGGCTGGCGATAGCGGGCGGGGCGGGCATCACTTCAAACTGTAAGACCTTACTCTGCACCTCTTTTCCCTGCTGCCGCAGCACCTCCACCAGCCCGGTCAGGTTGGTGGTTTCGTGGTGAACGTCTTTGCGCGAGACAAAGGTTCCGCTGCCGTGCCGCCGCTCAACCAGCCCCCAGCTCACCAGCAGATCGAGCGCCTTGCGGATGGTCATTCGCGCCACGCCGAACTCCTGCGCCAGCGCCTTTTCGCCGGGCAGCGGGCTGCCGATGTTGTAGTCCGACGAATTCAGCCGCAGCCGCAATCTGTCGGCGATAGATTTGTAGATCACCAGTAGACCTCTCTGCCCTTATCAGGTCGTGGATTGTGTCCTGACATGTCCATATTTACGCCAAAAAGTAGACCTGATTGGTCAAAATAAAACCATGAATGCGATCACGAATCGCAGCGGCACGCCATGTTCGCGCATCAGTAAGTTCTTATGCTCACCTCAGGCCAGCAAAAAACCATAAAGGCCTCTACCCCTACAGGTTGTTTCATGAGGATTTAAAAATGCTCAGTCAAATACAACGTTTTGGCGGTGCCATGTTTACCCCGGTGTTGCTGTTTCCGTTCGCCGGGATCGTGGTGGGAATCGCCATCATGCTTCGCAACCCGCTGTTTGTCGGGGAAGCCTTAACGGCCCCCGATCATCTTTTCGCGCAGATTGTTCACATCATTGAAGAGGGCGGATGGGCGGTGTTTCGCAATATGCCGCTGATTTTTGCCGTTGGCTTACCGATTGGCCTGGCGAAGCAGGCGCAGGGCCGCGCCTGTCTGGCGGTGCTGATAAGCTTTCTGACCTGGAACTACTTCATCAACGCGATGGGGATGACCTGGGGCCACTTCTTCGGCGTCGACTTCTCCGCCGAGCCGACGGCGGGAAGCGGGCTGGCGATGATTGCCGGCATCAAAACGCTCGATACCAGCATCATCGGCGCCATTGTGATTTCAGGCATCGTCACCGCCATCCACAACCGCTACTTCGAAAAGCCGCTGCCGGTCTTTCTGGGGATTTTCCAGGGCAGCTCGTTTGTCGTTATCCTCGCGTTCTTCGTCATGATCCCCTGCGCCTGGCTGACGCTGCTGGGCTGGCCAAAAGTACAGATGGGCATTGAGTCCCTGCAGGCGTTCCTGCGCTCCGCCGGTGCGCTGGGCGTGTGGGTGTATACCTTCCTGGAACGCATTCTGATCCCAACCGGATTGCACCACTTCGTCTACGGTCCGTTCATCTTCGGTCCGGCGGCTGTGGAAGGCGGGATTCAGGTCTACTGGGCACAGCACCTGCAGGAGTTCAGCCAGAGCACCCTGCCGCTGAAAACCCTCTTCCCGGAAGGCGGGTTCGCGCTGCACGGCAACTCTAAAGTGTTTGGCTCGGTCGGGATTGCGTTCGCTATCTGGTACACCGCGTCGCCGGAAAACCGCGTCAAGGTGGCGGGGCTGCTGGTGCCGGCCACGCTCACCGCCGTGCTGGTGGGCATCACGGAACCTCTTGAGTTCACCTTCCTGTTTATCTCGCCGCTGCTGTTTGCCGTCCATGCGGTGCTGGCGGCGACTATGGCAACGGTGATGTACGCCTTTGGCGTGGTCGGGAACATGGGCGGCGGCCTGCTGGACCAGTTCCTGCCGCAAAACTGGATCCCAATGTTTCATAACCACGCCTCGACGGTATTCACCCAGATCGGCATCGGCGTCTGCTTCACCGGCATCTACTTCGCGGTCTTCAAAACGCTGATCGAACGTCTGAACCTGAAAACGCCGGGCCGGGAAGAGAGCGAAATCAAACTCTACAGCAAGGCCGACTATAAGGCGGCGCGCGGGCAAACCACCGCCGCGGCCAGCCAGCAGGTAGGGCAGGCCGCCGGATTCCTGCAGGCGCTCGGCGGCGCGGCCAACATCGAAAGCATCAACAACTGCGCCACCCGCTTGCGCATTGCGCTGGTGGATATGGCGAAAACCCAAAGCGATGACGTCTTCAAAGCCCTCGGCGCCCACGGCGTGGTGCGACGCGGCAACGGCATTCAGGTGATTGTCGGCCTGCACGTTCCTCAGGTGCGCGACCAGCTGGAATCGTTGATGAAAACTCCTTTAACAAATGAACAAACCACCCTGACAGAGGCTATATCATGAAAAAATTCTCAGTTGTCATTGCAGGCGGCGGCAGCACCTTTACGCCTGGTATCGTCCTGATGCTGTTAGCCAACCGTGACCGTTTCCCGCTGCGCGCGCTGAAGTTCTATGACAACGACGGCGCACGTCAGGAAACCATCGCCGAAGCGTGCAAAATCATCCTCAGGGAGCAGGCGCCGGAGATCGAATTCAGCTACACCACCGACCCTAAAGCGGCGTTTACCGATGTGGATTTTGTGATGGCGCATATCCGCGTGGGCAAATACCCGATGCGCGAAAAAGATGAAAAAATCCCGCTGCGCCACGGCGTGCTGGGCCAGGAAACCTGCGGACCGGGCGGCATCTCCTACGGCATGCGCTCGATCGGCGGCGTGCTGGAGCTGGTGGATTATATGCAGCAGTACTCCCCGAACGCGTGGATGCTGAACTACTCCAACCCGGCGGCGATTGTCGCGGAAGCCACGCGTCGCCTGCGTCCGAACGCCAAAATCCTCAACATCTGCGATATGCCGATCGGCATTGAAGGGCGCATGGCGCAGATTGTCGGCCTGAAAAACCGCAAAGAGATGCGCGTGCGCTACTACGGTCTGAACCACTTCGGCTGGTGGACGTCGATTGAAGATCTTAACGGCAACGATCTGATGCCGAAACTGCGCGAATACGTGGCGAAAAACGGCTATGTGCCGCCTTCGGAAGATGCGCATACCGAAGCGAGCTGGAACGATACTTTTGCCAAAGCCAGAGACGTACAGGCGCTTGATCCGGATACCATGCCGAACACCTACCTGAAGTATTACCTGTTCCCGGACTACGTGGTCGCGCACTCAAACCCGGAACGTACCCGCGCCAATGAAGTGATGGATCACCGTGAGAAGCACGTGTTCAGCGCCTGCCGGGCGATTATCGAAGCCGGTCACTCCGCCGCCGGTGAGCTGGAAATCGACGAACATGCGTCGTACATCGTCGATCTGGCGACGGCGATTGCCTTCAACACCCAGGAGCGGATGCTGCTGATTGTGCCTAACAACGGGGCCATCCATAACTTTGATGCCGACGCGATGGTGGAGATCCCGTGCCTGGTAGGCCATAACGGGCCGGAGCCGCTCACGGTGGGCGATATTCCGCACTTCCAGAAAGGGCTGATGAGCCAGCAGGTGGCGGTGGAAAAACTGGTGGTGGATGCCTGGGAGCAGCGCTCGTACCAGAAACTCTGGCAGGCGATCACCCTGTCGAAAACCGTGCCGAGCGCGTCCGTCGCGAAAGCGATTCTGGATGACCTGATCGCGGCCAATAAGGACTACTGGCCAGAGCTGCACTAATCGTCCTGACCGGCATCGCCCGATGCCGGTCTCCTTGTCCTTGTCGATTTACGCTATGCTGAAGCCTGCCTGGAGCACGACAAGGAACCCTCATGAAAATTTCCCGCCTCGGCGAAGCGCCGGACTACCGCTTCTCTCTGGCTAATGAACGCACTTTTTTAGCGTGGATCCGCACCGCGCTGGGCTTTCTTGCCGCAGGGGTGGGTCTCGATCAGCTCGCGCCCGATTTCGCCACGCCGCTGATTCGCGAAGTGCTGGCGCTACTGCTGTGCCTGTTTGCGGGCGTGCTGGCGATTTACGGCTACCTGCGCTGGCTGCGCAATGAGAAGGCGATGCGTCTGAAGCAGGATCTGCCCTATACGCGCGGGCTGCTGATTATCAGCACGATTCTGCTGACGGTGGCGGGCGTGGTGATGGTGCTGGTGTTCTATGGCGGATAGCCGCAAAGCGCGGCGCGAAGCGGACCCCGGCCTGCAGCCGGAGCGGACGTCGCTCGCCTGGCTGCGCACGCTGCTGGGGTATGGCGCGCTGATTGCCCTGGCGATCAAGCACAACTGGCACCGCACAGGGGTGCCATTCTGGATTTCCATTATTGTGCTGGCGCTGGTGGCCATCATTTTATGGCGCTATACCCGCAGCCGTAACCTGATGGACGTGGCGCAGAACGATTTTGTACAGCCGAAAGCGGTGCGGGATAAGTTCCTGATCGCGCTCGCTGTTCTCTCGCTGTCGCTGCTGTTTGCGGTAACCCATATTCAGCAAATTTTGAGCCTGTAAGCCCGGTGGCGGCTACGCTTTACCGGGCCTGCAACTGCCGCGAACCGTAGGCCGGGTAAGGCGCAGCCGCCACCCGGCATAATTACTTCCCTTTCGCCAGATACTTCGCCATCTCGTCTTCCGGCACCATTCCGCCGCCGGTCGCCCACACCAGGTGGGTAACGTTGGTATGCGAATGAACGCGCACCGGACCGGCCATGCCCGCCAGCGCCGATGGCTCCAGGCGAATGCCCTCCTCCTGCGCCAGCCAGCCGAGCATATCGTACATGCTCTGATCGGAGAGCGTATAGAACCCGTCGAGCAGGCGCTCCATCGCGCGGCCCACGAAGCCAGAGGCGCGCCCTACCGCCAGACCGTCCGCCGCCGTCACGTTATCAATGCCCAGATCCTGCACCGCGATCTCATCGTGCAGGCCGGTGTAGACGCCGAGCAGCATGCACGGGGAGTGCGTTGGCTCCGCGAAGAAGCAGTGGACGTTATCGCCAAAGGCCAGCTTCAGGCCAAACGCCACGCCGCCGGGGCCGCCGCCGACGCCGCACGGCAGGTAGACGTACAGGGGATGATCGGCATCCACCACGCGGCCCTGTTCGGCAAACTGCGCCTTCAGCCGCTCGCCTGCAACGGCGTAGCCCAGGAAAAGGGTGCGGGAGTTTTCATCGTCAATGAAGAAACAGTTCGGATCGCTTTCCGCCGCTTTTCGTCCCTGCTCCACCGCCACGCCGTAATCCTGCTCATATTCCACGACGATGACGCCGTGGCTGCGCAGTTTGGCTTTCTTCCACTCGCGGGCGTCGGCAGACATATGCACCGTCACCTTAAAGCCGATGCGGGCGCTCATAATGCCGATGGACATCCCAAGGTTGCCGGTTGAGCCTACCGCAATGCTGTACTGGCTGAAAAAGTCCTTAAAGCGCGGTTCCAGCAGAACGCTGTAGTCGTCTTCAACGCTCAGCAACCCGGCTTCCAGCGCCAGTTTTTCCGCATGGGTCAGCACCTCATAGATGCCGCCGCGCGCTTTAATCGAGCCGGAAATCGGCAGATGGCTGTCTTTTTTCAGCAGCAGCGTGCCGGGAATAGATTGAGCAAATTCTTTCTCCAGCCGCTTTTGCATCGCCGGGATGGGAACCAGTTCGGATTCGATAATCCCGCCCGTTGCCGCCGTTTCCGGGAAGGCTTTCGCCAGGTACGGCGCGAAGCGGTTGAGGCGCGCGTGCGCGTCGTCCACGTCGGCTTTGGTCAGCCCGACGTACGGCAACCCTTCTGCAAGCGTCGTGGTGCGCGGGTTAAGCCAGGTGGTTTCTTTCAGAGCAATCAGATCCTCAACCAGAGGAAACTGTGCGGTTAAAGTAGTGATAGTTGCGTTTTCCATAATACGTCTCTTCGCGCTCAGATAATGAAGGAAAGCAGGAATGTGCCGCCAAGTGCAAGCACCGAGGCGATAAACGTCGCCGTCGTATAGTATTTGAAGGTCTCGTTCAGGGTAGCGCCGCAGTATTGCTTCACCAGCCAGAAGAGAGAATCGGTCACGATCGTGCAGCCAATGGCACCGGAACCGATGGCAATGGTGATGATCTCCGGGCTCACGTTCGGGTAGAGCGGCAGCATCGGCGCGACTATCGCCGTGGCACCCATCATCGCCACCGTCGCGGAGCCGACGGCGGCATGCAGCACCAGCGCCACCAGCCAGGCGAGCAGGATAGGGTGCATGTGCAGGTTCGAGAGAATATGCGCCAGCGAGTCCGCCAGTCCGCTGGTTTTCAGGATGGCGTTAAACGCGCCGCCCGCGCCGATAATCAGCAAAATGTTGGCGATAGAGCCGAAGCCGTGCTCGGTATGCGTCAGCATCGTGCCCATGCCCATATGCTGGCGTATCCCCAGCAGGTAGTAGGCGACAAACACGGCGATAAACATCGCGGTGATCGGGTTGCCGATAAACTCCAGCAGCGTATACAGCGTGCCTTCTTTCGCCATATTCAGCTCGGCGATGGTTTTCACCAGCATCAGGGCAATCGGCAGCAGCACCGTGAACAGCGTGGCGCCCAGCGACGGCAGGGTGTGCTCTTCCCGCACCTTCAGGTCTGAAAATTCCGCCGGAACCGGTTTAAACGGCAGACGATTGCCGAGCAGTTTCAGGAACAGCGGGCCGCCGACCAGCGAGGCCATCAGGCCCACCATCAAACCGTAGACAATGACCGTTCCGACGTCCGCGCCTAATTTATTGGTCACAAACAGCGCGGCCGGATGCGGCGGCACTACGCAATGCACCGCCATCAGCGCGGTACAGAGCGGAATGGCCAGCTTGAGCAGCGACGTGTTGGTCTTTTTGGCGATGGAAAACGCCAGCGGGATCAGCAGTACCACGCCCACTTCCACAAACAGCGTAATGCCGCAGATAAGGCCTACCAGCACCATAATCACGTCCGCCGACAGCCAGCGGCAGCGCTGCAGTGCGATCCCGATGCGCTCTGCCGCGCCGGAGACTTCCATCATCTTGCCGAGAATGGTGCCCAGACCAATCACCGCCGCCAGGAAGCCCAGCGTACCGCCAATTCCGCTCTCGATGGCGTTCACCATATCCAGCGGGCTCATCCCCATCATCGCGCCGACGAAAAAGCTCGCCAGCAGCAGCGCGAGGAACGGGTGAAACTTCAGTTTTACGATGGTTAAAACAATCAACACAATGCTGACCAGCAGCGTTGCCACAACCCAGACCTGAGATCCCATATCTCACCTCACCCTTATGTCATCTGTGGGTATTGGACGAAAAAACGGCGTGGGCTGACAAACGATATAAATTGGCGTTCAGGTGAGCCAGATTGGATCAACTGAGTGACTGCGCTCTAAAAAGCGCACTTAATTCGTATTAGGTTCACATAAATTCACCCTTGAGCGGTATGCTGAGCGCAGAAAACCCACGTGAGAATTGTGATGACCGATGCGAATGAAGCCAGAAACCGCCTGTTAAACGGCTGGCAGCTGTCGAAAATGTATACCTTTGAAGTGGCCGCCCGGCATGAGTCCTTCGCCCTGGCGGCGGAGGAGCTGTCGCTCAGCCCCAGCGCGGTGAGCCACCGCATCAACCTGCTGGAAGAGGAGCTGGGCATTCAGCTGTTCGTCCGCTCGCACCGTAAAGTTGAGCTGACGCAGGAGGGAAAGCGCGTTTACTGGACGCTGAAATCATCCCTCGACACTCTGAATCAGGAGATCCTGGATATCAAAAACCAGGCGCTGTCCGGCACGCTGACGGTTTACTCCCGCCCGTCGATCGCCCAGTGCTGGCTGGTGCCCATGCTGGGGGACTTTACCCGCCGCTATCCGTCGATTTCACTCACCATCCTGACCGGCAATGATTACGTCAATATGCAGCGAACGGGCGTCGATCTGGCGCTCTATTTCGACGATACGCCGCCAAACCATCTCTCTCATCACTTCCTGATGGACGAGGAGATTTTGCCCGTCTGCTCACCGCAGTATGCCCGCGAGCATGAACTGCTGAAAAACCCCGATAACCTCAGCCACTGCACGCTGCTGCACGACCGTCAGGCCTGGAGCAACGATTCCGGGACGGATGAGTGGCTGAGCTGGGCGCAACACTTTGCGGTGAATATGCCGCCATCGTCGGGCATTGGTTTCGATCGTTCCGATTTAGCGATTATTGCGGCCATCAACCACGTTGGCGTTGCGATGGGCAGAAAGCGGCTGGTGCAGAAGAGGCTCGAACGGGGCGAGCTGATCGCCCCGTTTGGTGACAAGACCCTGAAATGCCATCAGCACTACTATGTCTCGACGCTTTCCGGTCGTCAGTGGCCGAAAATAGACGCCTTTATCGGCTGGCTGAAAGAACTGGCAGGTTGAAGAATTATTACGCTTTCGCTCTACACCAAATGTGAAAAAGCGTGCTAAATACAGGTAATGCTTTCGATTTATCCAGGGTAAACCGTGTTAAAGCCTTTTATTGCCTGTGCATTACTGATCTCTTCCGGCTGGGCGATTGCCGCTGAGCCGCCGCTGACGGCTGCCCGTTATGCGCAGCAGCTGGGCGTCGGGATGGATGTGGACTGGGCGCGCACCGAGCGCGGCATACGCGAATTCGACCCGCTGGTGGTACGCGATTTTCGTGCAAAAGGCATTACCCACGTGCGCATTCGCGTCGCCGATGAGCCGACAGAAGCGCGGCTAATTCACCTGCGCAAGCTGGTAGAAGCCTGCGAGCAGTATGGCGTGATCCCGATTATCGCTTATCAGGCTGATGAATATAAAAACGACCCGAAAGCCGATAACGAGAAAGAGACGATCAACTGGTGGATTGCCGTGGCGCACTATTTCGGTCAGAGCTACCCGCTGTTGGGTTTTGATCTCATCTATGAGCCGGCCGACAAGCTTAACCACAACCTCGCGTCGCTAAACCGCGTGTATGAAAAAACCATTAAAGCGATCCACGACATGGACCCGCAGCGCATGATCTTTGTTGCGCCACGCCTGCGCGCCGCCCCGGAGGATTTATCCAGCCTGAAGCTGCCCGCGCACAGTCAAAACTACCTGCTGGCGGAGTGGCATATTTTCCCGTGGGGGCCGCTGAAAAATAGCGGTAAATACCCGTGGACGTCCGGCACGGCGGCGGAGAAAGCGGCTATCCATAATCGCATCAATACCGCGCTGCGCTGGCAGCAAAAAACCGGGCACGTTAGCTGGGTCGGGGGCTGGGGCGTGGGAGAGTCAAACCACCTCACGCCAACCGCTTCGCAAATGGCGTTCTCCACCTTTATGGCCTGCGAGCTGCAAAAGGCGAAAATCCCGTATGCGCTGAACGCGGATTTCCAGTTTTACGACGGGGAAGAGGGGGCCTGGCGGCCCGCGCCGGAGCCGTTGTTGCAGGCGATGATTGCGCCCGTCTGTGAAAAGCCCGGCGAGAAGCCGGGCCATCATGCGGTTAAACCGGCTGCTCGTGATGCGGAACACGCGACGCCAGCGGCAGCCAGCACAGTAAAATCAGCAGCCCCATCAGCGTCATCAGCAGGCCCAAACTAGCCTGCCCGGTCTGCGGCATCATCGCCGAGAGCCAGGCCAGCGCGCCGGAGCCGATATTCTGCAAACCGCCCACCAGCGCGCCAGCCGTGCCTGCGAGGAACGGGAACGGCTCCATCGCGCCGCTGGTCGCCAGCGGGAACAGCATCCCCGCGCCGAAGAAGAACAGCGCTGCCGGGATGAGCAGCGTCCAGACCGTCATCACGCCAAACAGCCCCGGGATCCACATCATCAGACCCGCCAGCAGACAGCTGATCACCGACTGCCACATCAGGGTGGAGAAGCGTTTGTTCGGGCGTCCGGCAAACCACGCGCCGAAGAACGCCGCCGGGATCGGCAGAATAAACAGAATACTCACGACCATGCTGCTCAGGCCCAGACCCGCGCCCAGCAGCACGCCGGAACAGGCTTCAAACACCGCAATGCCCGCCAGGCCGCCGATCAGCATCAGCAGGTAGCAGGTAAACGACCCGTTGCCGAACAGCGTTTTATAGCTGGTGATGAGCTTCGTGCGCGGCGCGTCCTGCGGGCGCGTTTCCGGCATCCAGCGCGCCATGCTGAAGGTGACAATGATGCACAGCACCAGCAGGAAGGCGTAGCAGGCGCGCCAGGACCACATTGTGTCCAGCAGGCCGCCAATCAGCGGGGCGAGAAGCGGGCTGACCAGAATTCCCATATTCAACAAGCTGTTGGCATGACGGAGCTGGGTGCCCTGATACATATCGCGCGGTAAGGTTCGCGCCATCACCCCACCGACGCCGGTCCCGACGCCCTGCAGGGCGCTGGCGGCAATCAGTACGGTCAGGCTGTGCGTGGTAATGGCAATCACCGTCGCCACCATGAAAATGCTCATGCCCACCAGGATCACCGGGCGACGCCCGACGCGGTCAGACAGCGGGCCGTAAAAGAGCTGCGAAACGCCATAGGTCAGCAGGTAGGCTGCCATCACGCTCTGCACCGCGCCCTCGCGGACGTTCAATTCCTTTGCCATGTCGGCAATCGCCGGAATGTAGATGGTTTGCGCCATCTGACCGACGGCCACCAGTAACACCAGCATCAACAATAAGTTAACGTTCCTTTGTTTTTTCATGTCGCTGAATACTTTTGCCAAAAGAGAAAAATGAAGAATAAGTGACTGCGCATTCCCATAAATGCGCGAGGAATCTACCACAGAGAGATGACAATTTAAGCATTGTCGTGGTGAATGAAAAAACCGGGAAAGGCAGGATTTGTAAACAAGATCGGCAACTAATGTTGCCAGTGATTTACGCCATGCGCAGCAGAATGGCGCCGCCGGCAATACCCAGCGCCGCCGCGATACGCAGGCCCGCAACCTTCTCTTTTAAAAGGACAAACGCGATCAGTGCCCCAAAGAGTATGGAGGTTTCACGCAGCGCCGCGACCACCGCCAGCGGCGCCTGCGTCATTGCCCAAAGCGCCAGACCGTAAGATCCCATGGTTCCCACTCCGCCGAGCAGCCCCTTTTTCCAGTGCAGGCGCAGGTAGCTGGACGCCTCGCGCCGACGCGCCACCATTGCCCAACTCAACAGGCAGAAGCCGTTCATAAAGAAGGTCCACAGCGTATAGCCCAGCGCGGTGTTCGACAGACGCACGCCGGTGCCGTCCACCAGCGTATACCCGGCAATAAAGCAGGCGTTCAGCAGCGCCAGCCCGATCCCTTTGCGTGACCGTATGCGGCCATGCATCGCCATCGCCAGAATCGACAGGCAAATTACTCCGATACCGGACCAGGCTAGCCACGAGAGACGATCGCCGAGCGCCAGCACGCCGATCAGCGCCACCAGCAGCGGGGCGGTGCCGCGCATCAGCGGATAGGTCTGGCTCATATCGGAGACCTGATAGGTTTTCGCTACCAGCACGGTGTACACAACCTGTAAGGCGCAGGAGACGATCAAAAACGGCCAGCTTGCAGCAGATGGCTGTGGGGAAAACGGCAGTAAGACCAGAGCGATAACCGTGGCGGATCCGCTGACGCTTATGGCGGAATAGAGCTTGTCCGTTCCGGCCTTAACGATGGCGTTCCAGCTGGCATGCAGCAGCGCGGCGAAGAGCAAAATGCAAAAAACGGTGATGGTCATAGCGTATCGGGTGGTGAATTGTCACTCAACTGTAACATTCACACCCTGATGCTGCCAGCCGGCTACACGGCACAAAAAAGGCGGTGCGTTACCCGCGGCTCGTCCGAGACCAGCGTAAAACCCGCCTGGCGATAGAAGCCGTACGCGCTCTCCGGCGCATGGGTATTCAGGAAATCAAACCAGATGCTGGCATCGGCCATCACCACGGTTAAAAGCTGTTTGCCAATGCCCAGCCCGCGGCACTTCTCGCTGACGTAGAGATGGCGAATACGTCCGGCGCGCGGCTGCTGGCTGAACGGATCGCGGTTGAGGCCGCACACGCCGACCAGCCTGCCGTTGAGAAACGCGCCCAGCAGCTTTTCACCCGGCGCGTTAAAGCGGTTCTCACCACGCTGCCAGTTATCTTCCAGCCTGCGCAGCATGTTGAAATTCAGTGCGATACTTTCAGCCTTCAGGGCGATATACCCCGGCTCATCTGGTGTGACGGGCTCAATTAACAGACGCGACATAGCATTCCCTCGTTATTAAAGAGGGGCGGTTGCCCGCCCCTCTCAGGTGCGACTTGAACCTGAATTACCGAAGGAATTTCAGGACAGCATCAAGTAGTTGCAGTACAGCAACAATGAGTTTGAGGATAAGTATCACCATATCCACTACGCTCATACGCGTCTCCTTTTGGTTAAAAGGAGCACGATGCTGGCGTACCTTTCCGCCGCCTGTTGCCAGCACCTGGATTGACGTAACACAGTGTGCTCACTTCAGGGGTTAAGGCACTGACGGCACCACCCGTTTCAGCCAGGACTTCTTTGCGCCGGTAAAACTGCGGCCCCCTCGCTCACTGCGAACACCCTCAGTATAGATAAATACTGTATGCATGAACAGTATTTTTTGGACAAAATCAGGAAGGCGATCCATACTCAAAAGCGTCAAAATCCGTGCCGGAATTGCGCGTTCGTCTTCGATCGCGTATACTTTTTGCGTTGACGTAACACAGTGTGTTCTGCGGCGACCAACCGCAAAACCCTGATAAAAACCTCGCTCCGGCGGGGTTTTTTGTTTTCAACCCTCAACAAACGAAACGTGATCCCTGACGCATTTTTGCGCAGATGAAAATATTTCCATTGTCACGCCCGAAAACCTGTGTTTGTATAAATTCCATCAATGATTCCAAACACAGGTCCCCAATGACTTCATCCATCTTCACTTCGACCCTACTAAAAACTGCGCAACCAGCCGCAGTGGTCGTCGTGCGTGTGGTGGTGGTCGTCGGCAATGCGCCGTAGGGACTGGATCAACACACGAATCCAAAACCCCGCCGGCGCAAACCGGGCGGGGTTTTTCGTTTAGGACCCTCCCCGGAACGTCGGCCCAGAAGAAAAGGACTGGAGCATGGCAAGTTCGGGCACAACATCCACCAAGACGCGTTTTACTGGCGCGCAGCTGATCGTTCATCTGCTGGAACGGCAGGGCATCACCACGGTTGCGGGCATCCCGGGCGGCACGGTGCTGTCGCTGTACGATGCGTTAAGCCAAAGCACGCAGATCCGCCACGTGCTGGCGCGCCACGAGCAGGGGGCAGGCTTTATTGCTCAGGGCATGGCGCGTACGCAGGGCAAACCGGCGGTCTGTATGGCCTGCAGCGGCCCGGGCGCAACCAACCTGGTCACCGCCATCGCCGACGCGCGTCTCGACTCCATTCCGCTGATCTGCATTACCGGCCAGGTACCGTCCTCAATGATCGGCACCGATGCGTTCCAGGAAGTGGACACCTACGGCATCTCTATCCCCATCACCAAACATAACTATTTAGTTCGCGACATCAGCGAGCTTCCTCAGGTTATTAGCGATGCGTTCCGCATTGCGCAGTCCGGCCGCCCGGGCCCGGTGTGGATAGACATTCCTAAGGATGTCCAGACCGCAGAGATCGAGATAGACGTCCTGCCGGAGCCGGGCGAGCGTGCCCCCGCGCCGGAATTCAGCGCTGAGAGCGTGCGCGACGCCGCCGCTATGATTAACGCCGCCAAACGCCCGGTGCTCTATCTGGGCGGTGGGGCCATCAACGCTGCGGATGAAATCCGCCAGTTTGCGGAAAAAGCCAACCTGCCGACCACCATGACCCTGATGGCGCTGGGCATGCTGCCTAAAGCGCACCCGCTCTCTCTCGGCATGCTGGGCATGCACGGCGCGCGCAGCACCAACTACATCCTGCAAGAGGCGGATTTGCTGATTGTTATGGGCGCACGTTTTGATGACCGGGCGATTGGCAAAACCGAGCAGTTCTGCCCGAACGCCAAAATCATTCACGTGGATATCGACCGCGCCGAGCTGGGTAAAATCAAGCAGCCGCACGTGGCGATTCAGGGCGACGTGGCCGAGGTGCTGGCGCAGCTGATCCCGCAGACGGACGCAGCCGAGCGCGCCGACTGGCGTAAGCTGGTGGCCGATCTGCAGCGCGAGTTCCCGGGCGCCATCCCAACCGAAGGCGATCCGCTGAGCCACTATGGCCTTATCAACGCCGTTGCCGCCTGCGTGGACGACAGCGCGATTATCACCACCGACGTGGGACAGCACCAGATGTGGACCGCGCAGGCCTATCCGCTGAACCGTCCTCGCCAGTGGCTGACCTCCGGCGGTCTGGGAACCATGGGCTTCGGTCTGCCTGCAGCAGTGGGTGCGGCGCTGGCGAATCCGGACCGCAAGGTCATCTGCTTCTCCGGCGACGGCAGCCTGATGATGAACATTCAGGAGATGGCGACCGCAGCCGAAAACCAGTTAGACGTAAAAATCATCCTGATGAACAACGAGGCGCTGGGGCTGGTGCACCAGCAGCAGAGCCTGTTCTACAAGCAGGGCGTGTTTGCCGCGACCTATCCGGGGATGATTAACTTTATGCAGATTGCCGCCGGTTTCGGCCTGCACACCTGCGATCTGAACGCCGAAGAGGATGCCCACGCGGCGCTGCAGGACGCGATTTCTCGCCCCGGCCCGGCGCTGATCCACGTGCGTATCGACCCTGAACAAAAAGTGTATCCGATGGTGCCGCCGGGAGCGGCAAATACTGAGATGGTGGGAGAATAAGCCATGCAGAAACAACATGATAACGTCATTCTGGAACTCACCGTCCGCAACCACCCTGGCGTCATGACCCACGTCTGCGGGCTTTTTGCCCGCCGTGCGTTTAACGTGGAAGGCATTCTCTGTCTGCCGATTCAGGGCAGCGAGCACAGCCGCATCTGGCTACTGGTCAACGACGACCAGCGTCTTGAGCAGATGATGGCGCAGATCGACAAGCTGGAAGACGTCACCAAAGTGGCTCGCAACCAGTCCGATCCCACCATGTTTAACAAAATTGCGGTGTTCTTCGAATAAATCGCTCATTGCTTGAACACCCGCGCGCTTATCGTTAAGGTAGGCGCGTTTTTTTATCCGCCCGCCAGGAATGCGCCATGACCACCATCGCTCTCATCGACGATCACCTTATCGTCCGCTCCGGATTTGCCCAGCTTCTGAACCTCGAACCGGATTTTCAGGTCGTGGCCGAGTTTGGCTCCGGTCGTGAAGCGCTGGCGGGCCTGCCGGGGCGCGGGGTGCAGGTCTGTATTTGCGACATCTCGATGCCGGATCTCTCCGGGCTGGAGCTGTTAAGCCAGCTGCCGAAAGGGATGGCGACGATCATGCTGTCGGTACACGACAGCCCGGCGCTGGTCGAGCAGGCGCTCAACGCGGGCGCGCGCGGCTTTCTCTCCAAGCGCTGCAGCCCGGACGAGCTGATTGCCGCCGTGCGCACCGTCTCCACCGGCGGCTGCTATTTAACGCCGGATATCGCCATCAAGCTGGCGGCCGGACGCCAGGATCCGCTCACCAGACGCGAGCGCCAGGTTGCGGAAAAACTCGCGCAGGGCATGTCGGTAAAAGAGATTGCCGCCGAGCTGGATCTGTCCCCGAAAACCGTACACGTTCACCGCGCCAACCTGATGGAAAAACTCAACGTCAGCAACGACGTCGAGCTGGCGCGCCGCATGTTTGACAGCTGGCAATGAGTTCCGCTTTTTCACGGCTGATCGCCGTCGTCGCCAGCTTTTTTATCTTCTCCGCCGCCTGGTTTTGCCTGTGGAGCATCAGCCTGCACCTGGTGGAACGCCCGGAGCTGGCGGTGCTGCTGTTTCCCTTCGGGCTGCGTCTGGGCTTAATGCTCCAGTGTCCGCGCGCCTACTGGCCGGTTTTGCTCGGCGCTGAGTGGCTGATGCTGGTCTGGCTGGCGCAGGAGGTGGCCCTCGCGCACCTGCCCTTATTGATGACCGGAAGCCTGCTCACGCTTCTCCCGGTTACCCTCATCTCCCGCTACCGCCACCAGCGCGACTGGCGCACGCTGCTGCGTCAGGGGGCGGCGCTGATTGCCGCCGCGCTGCTGCAGTCGCTTCCGTGGGTCGGCGAGAAGGAGATGCTCAATGCCCTGCTGCTGACCCTCACCGGCGGCCTGACGCTGGCACCAACCTGCCTCGTGATCTGGCACTATCTCACCAGCACCGTCTGGCAGCCGCTCGGCCCGGCGCTGGTTTCCCAGCCGGTGAACTGGCGCGCCCGGCACCTCATCTGGTATCTGCTGCTGTTTGTGGTGAGCCTGTGGCTCCAGCTTGGCCTGCCCGCCGAGCTTTCACGCTTCACGCCGTTCTGCCTGGCGCTGCCGATTATCGCCCTGGCCTGGCACTACGGCTGGCAGGGGGCGCTGATCGCCACGCTGATGAACGCCATCGCACTGATCGCCAGCCAGACCTGGCACGATCATCCTGTTGATTTACTGCTTTCCCTGCTGGCTCAAAGCCTGACCGGGCTGCTGCTGGGAGCGGGCATTCAGCGCCTGCGCGAGCTGAACCAGTCCCTGCAAACCGAGCTGGCGCGCAACCGCCGTCTGGCGGAGCGTCTGCTGGAAACCGAAGAGAGCGTGCGGCAGGAGGTCGCCCGCGAGCTGCACGACGATATCGGCCAGACCATCACCGCCATTCGCACTCAGGCGGGCATTGTCCAGCGCCTGGCAGCGGAAAACGCGGGCGTGAAGCAGGGCGGGGCGCATATCGAACAGCTTTCGCTGGGCGTTTATGACTCCGTTCGTCGCCTGTTAGGACGACTGCGCCCGCGCCAGCTTGACGACCTGTCGCTGGAGCAGGCGGTGCGTTCCCTGATGCGCGAGATGGAGCTGGAAAGCCGCGGAATAGTAAGCCATCTCGACTGGCGCATTAACGAATCTACGCTCAGCGAAGGCCAGCGCGTGACGCTGTTCCGCGTCTGTCAGGAAGGGCTGAACAACATCGTCAAGCACGCCAGCGCCAGCGCGGTCACGATCCAGGGCTGGCAGCAGGACGACAGCCTGAAGCTGATAATTGAAGACGACGGCTGCGGCCTGCCGCCGGGCTCCGGCCAGCAGGGCTTTGGCCTGGCGGGCATGCGCGAGCGCGTGAAGGCGCTGGGCGGCACGCTGAACCTCTCCTGCACCCACGGGACGCGCGTCAGCGTCAGCCTGCCGCTACGGAGTTACCATGTTTAAAACCCCTGCCAGCGCCGCGCCGATTGGCGATAAATCGGAAATCGACGCCCGCTACCGCTACTGGCGTCGCCATATCCTGATGGCCATCTGGCTCGGCTACGCGCTGTTCTACTTCACCCGCAAAAGCTTCAACGCCGCCGCGCCGGAAATCCTCGCCAGCGGCGTGATGACTCGCACCGATATCGGCCTGCTGGCGACGCTGTTTTACATCACATACGGCCTGTCGAAGTTCTTCTCCGGCATCGTCAGCGACCGCTCCAACGCGCGCTATTTTATGGGCGTCGGGTTGATCGCCACCGGCGTGGTCAACATTCTGTTTGGCTTCTCCACCTCGCTGTGGGCCTTCGCCCTGCTGTGGGCGCTGAACGCCTTTTTCCAGGGCTGGGGCGCGCCGGTCTGCGCCCGCCTGCTCACCGCCTGGTATTCGCGCAACGAGCGCGGCGGCTGGTGGGCAATCTGGAACACCGCGCATAACGTCGGCGGGGCGCTGATCCCGATGGTGGTAGGTGCGGCGGCGCTGCACTACGGCTGGCGCGCGGGGATGATGATTGCCGGTGGCCTCGCCATTCTCGCCGGGCTGTTTCTCTGCTGGCGCCTGCGCGACCGGCCGCAAACCGTCGGCCTCCCTGCGGTGGGCGACTGGCGGCACGACGAGATGGAGATTGCCCAGCAGCAGGAGGGCGCGGGGCTGACCCGCAGGGAGATCCTCACCAAATACGTGCTGAAAAACCCGTACATCTGGCTGCTGTCGCTCTGCTACGTGCTGGTCTACGTGGTGCGCGCGGCGATCAACGACTGGGGCAACCTGTACATGTCCGAGACGCTCGGCGTGGATCTGGTGACCGCCAACTCGGCGGTGACGATGTTTGAGCTGGGCGGGTTTATCGGCGCGCTGGTGGCGGGCTGGGGCTCGGACAAGCTGTTCAACGGCAACCGTGGCCCGATGAACCTGATTTTCGCCGCCGGGATTTTGCTCTCTGTCGGCTCGCTGTGGCTGATGCCGTTCGCCAGCTACGTGATGCAGGCGGCGTGCTTCTTCACCACCGGCTTCTTCGTCTTTGGCCCGCAGATGCTGATCGGCATGGCGGCGGCGGAGTGTTCCCACAAAGAGGCGGCAGGCGCGGCGACGGGCTTTGTCGGGCTGTTTGCCTACCTCGGTGCATCGCTCTCCGGCTGGCCGCTGGCGCGGGTGATCGACGTCTGGCACTGGAGCGGTTTCTTCGCGGTGATCGCCATCGCGGCGGGGATCTCCGCGCTGCTGCTGCTTCCCTTCCTGCATGCGCAGGCGCCGCGCGAGGTGAGCGAAGCGTGATGCGTCTCACCTTTTCACCCCGAATGGCGTAAAACTAAGAAATTTTCCCGGTTTTACCTGGACGCTGTCTCAGGCATCTCTCCCGGCTGATTTTTACAATGCTGCAAAAATCAGCTCAGGAGTAACTCAGTCATGCTGGCCTTCTTAAATCAGGTGCGCAAGCCGACCCTGGATCTGCCGCTCGACGTGCGGCGCAAGATGTGGTTCAAACCGTTCATGCAGTCCTATCTGGTGGTCTTCATCGGCTACCTGACCATGTACCTGATCCGCAAAAACTTTAACATCGCGCAGAACGACATGATCTCAACCTACGGGCTGAGCATGACGCAGCTGGGGATGATTGGCCTGGGCTTCTCCATCACCTACGGCGTGGGTAAAACCGTTGTGTCCTACTACGCGGACGGCAAAAACACCAAGCAGTTCCTGCCGTTTATGCTGATCCTCTCCGCCATCTGTATGCTCGGCTTCAGCGCCAGCATGGGCGCGGGCTCAGTCAGCCTGTTCCTTATGATCGCCTTCTACGCCCTGAGCGGTTTCTTCCAGAGTACCGGCGGGTCGTGCAGCTACTCCACCATCACCAAATGGACGCCGCGCCGCAAGCGTGGTTCCTACCTCGGCATGTGGAACATCTCCCACAACCTCGGCGGGGCGGGTGCGGCTGGCGTGGCGCTGTTTGGCGCAAACTACCTGTTCGACGGCCACGTGATCGGCATGTTTATCTTCCCGTCGATTATCGCCCTGATTGTCGGCTTTATCGGCCTGCGCTACGGCAGCGACTCCCCGGAATCTTACGGCCTCGGCAAAGCCGAAGAGCTGTTCGGCGAGGAGATTAGCGAAGAGGACAAAGAGACCGAAGAAAACGAGATGTCCAAATGGCAGATCTTTGTTGAGTACGTGCTGAAAAACAAAGTGATCTGGCTGCTCTGCTTCTCAAACATCTTCCTGTACGTGGTGCGTATCGGCATCGACCAGTGGTCGACCGTGTATGCCTTCCAGGAGCTGAAGCTTTCTAAAGAAGTGGCGATTCAGGGCTTCACCCTGTTCGAAGTGGGCGCGCTGGTCGGCACGCTGCTGTGGGGCTGGCTCTCCGACCTCGCCAACGGTCGTCGCGCGCTGGTGGCCTGCGTCGCGCTGGCGCTGATTATCGCCACGCTCGGCGTCTACCAGCACGCCAGCAACCAGTACGTTTACCTGGCGTCCCTGTTCGCGCTCGGCTTCCTGGTGTTTGGTCCTCAGCTGCTGATCGGCGTAGCGGCAGTGGGCTTCGTCCCGAAAAAAGCGATCGGCGCCGCCGATGGGATTAAAGGCACCTTCGCCTACCTGATCGGCGACAGCTTCGCCAAGCTGGGCCTGGGGATGATCGCCGACGGCACGCCGATTTTCGGCCTCACCGGCTGGGCGGGCACCTTCGCGGCGCTGGATGCGGCGGCCATCGGCTGTATCGTCCTGATGGCGATGGTCGCGGTGCTGGAAGAACGTAAGATCCGCCGTGAGAATCGTGCGCAGAAATTAAAAACAGCCTGAGTGTGCAGGTAACTTCTTTGCCCGGTGTGTGATGCCGGGCTTTTTTATATTGACCCCGACGGGGTTAACTCCTCCTCTCCCAATTCTTCAACATCTTTTCCGTTCACTATTATGGCGCCACCCGCTGTCGAGGCGCTGCGTTTCCCGCTATGATGAGCGGCTATTCATAGGAGAACGCATGGTCTGGATAATGCTGGCAACGCTTGCAGTGGTGTTTGTGGTGGGATTTCGCGTCCTGACCTCAGATTCCCGCCGCGCCATCAAACGTTTAAGCGAGCGTCTGGGGATCACCCCGATGCCTGTTGAGTCGATGATCGATCAGTTCGGCAAAATGCCGGGCAATGAGTTTATCCGCTACCTTGAGCGCCCGGACGAAGCGCATCTGCAAAACGCCGCGCAGGTGCTACTGATATGGCAGGTCTGCATTGTCGACGGCAGTGAAGAGAATCTGCACACGTGGCACCGCCTGCTGCGTAAAGCCCGCCTGGCCGCGCCGATTACCGATGCGCAAATTCGTCTGGCGCTCGGTTTTATGCGCGAGATGGAGCCCGATCCGCAGGAGCTTAACGCCTTCCAGCTGCGCTACAACCAGCTCTTCCTGCCGGAAGAGGGCGTGTTTTACCTGCACTGATCCCCTCTAAAAATCACAAAAGTTGTCTAAACGTTAAATTCGTCACACTTTTGATGATAAACTGCGCGACTTTTCCGCACGTTTTTATCTTCAGGTGACGCCATGACAGAACATATCCAGCCCACGACCAGACCGCAGACCAACGAGGTTTCACGCCCCAACTGGTCGGCCGTTTTCGCCGTGGCATTCTGCGTCGCCTGCCTGATTACCGTTGAGTTTCTGCCGGTGAGCCTGCTGACGCCGATGGCGCAGGATCTGGGCATTTCCGAAGGCGTGGCGGGGCAGTCCGTTACCGTCACCGCGTTTGTGGCGATGTTCGCCAGCCTGTTTATCACCCAGGTGATTGGCACTATCGACCGTCGCAGGGTGGTCATCCTGTTCAGCGTGCTGCTGACGCTCTCCTGCCTGCTGGTCTCCTTTGCTGAAAGCTTCACCCTGCTGCTGCTGGGGCGCGCCTGTTTGGGGCTGGGGTTAGGCGGTTTCTGGGCGATGTCGGCCTCGCTCACCATGCGCCTGGTGCCCGCGCGGACGGTGCCAAAAGCGCTTTCCGTTATCTTCGGTGCGGTCTCTATCGCGCTGGTGATTGCCGCGCCGCTCGGCAGCTTCCTCGGCGGGATTATCGGCTGGCGTAACGTCTTCAACGCGGCGGCGGTGATGGGCCTGCTCTGCATCATTTGGGTGTGGAAAGCGCTACCGTCGCTGCCGGGCGAAGCGGCGCACCACAAACAGAACATGTTCGCGCTGCTGAAGCGCCCCGGCGTGCTGGCGGGGATGACCGCCATCTTTATGTCCTTTGCCGGGCAGTTTGCCTTCTTTACCTACATCCGCCCGGTGTTTATGACCATGGCGGGCTTTGACGTGGACGGCCTGACGCTGGTGCTGCTGAGCTTCGGTATCGCCAGCTTTGTCGGCACCTCGCTGTCGTCTCAGTTCCTGAAACGCTCCCTGAAGGTGGCGCTGGCGGGTGCGCCGCTGGTGCTGGCGGCGAGCGCGGCGGTGCTGGTGCTGTGGGGCAGCGATAAGTGGGTGGCGTCTGCCATCGCGATTATCTGGGGCTTTGCCTTTGCGCTGGTGCCGGTGGGCTGGTCGACGTGGATCACCCGCTCGCTTGCCGATCAGGCTGAAAAAGCCGGGTCGATTCAGGTGGCGGTGATCCAGCTGGCGAATACCTGCGGCGCGGCCATTGGCGGCGTGGCGCTCGACCATCTGGGGCTGACCTCACCGCTGGTGATTTCCGGCACGCTGATGCTGCTGACCGCGCTGCTGGTGGCGGGGAAGGTTAAGGCGAAGTAGTGCTTTTCTCCCTCTCCCCATCAGGGAGAGGGGACTGCTCGGTGCTGTCTTTTCACCCTCGCCCCTTTGGGGAGAGGGCTGGGGTGAGGGGACATCAGGCTACGCCGATGTCTGAACCCGTCTTCTCGAATCCATCGAAATCAGCACCACCGACGACACGATCAATAGCGTCCCCAGCCAGTCCGGCAGGGTGAACGCCACGCCCAGTAAAATCACCGACAGCAACGCGCTGCTCAGCGGCTCGGCGCAGCTCAGAATGCTTGCCTTCGGCCCGCCGATCGTCTGTGCGCCTTTCAGATACAGGCTGAACGTCAGCGCCGTACCAATCACCACCAGATAGAAAAACGCCAGCAGCAGGCTGCCGTCAATCACAAAGGTCGTCCCGCGCCCGGCGTAGAACGGCGTCAACATCAATCCGGCAATCAACATACTCCAGCCGACAATTGGCAATGTGCCGTAGCGGGCGATCAGCGTTGACGGATAGGTGGTGTAAAACGCCGCGGCAAACGCCGAGGCGATACCGAAGAACAACGCGGCAGGCGAGATGGAGAGCGAGGTCGGGTCGCCGTGGGTGACCAGCAGGAACGTCCCGACAAGCGAGGTCACAATCGCGGATAAAACAAACACGCCAGGGCGCTTTTTCCGCGCCAGCGCGAACCACGCCACGATAATGGTTGGTGACAGAAACTGCAGAACGGTAGCGGTCGCGGCGTTGGATTTTTCAATCGTTAGCAGGAAGGTGAGCTGCACGGTGAGCGCGCCGACCAGCGAGAAAAACAGCAGGCTGAGGGCGTCTTTGCGGTGTTTGATGACCGAGAAAATCTTGTCGCCGTGAACGAAGGAGAGCGTCAGGAGGATCACGCCGGTAAACAGCAGGCGAACCATGGTCAGGTATGGCGAAGAAATGTGGCTTTTCTCCATGATGTACTGCGCGCAAACGCCGGAACTGCCCCATAAAACGGCGGCGATCAGGACGTTTAGCATCCCTTTACGTGTGGAACCCATGTTCTCCCCTGCGATGTTGTCGTTAATTCGGTCAACAGCATAGCATGGTTGTGTGTGGCCTGATGCCCTCACCCCGGCACTCTCCCACGGGGAGAGGGAGCAAACACTAAAAACGGCAACTCTCGTTGCCGTTTTGCTTCTACCTTGCTTAGAACCACGCCTCCCACATCGCGCCGACGTTGAAGTCGTCGAGCGTTTCGTCTTTGGTGTTGTTCACGCGCGCGGTGCGTTCGTTATCCACTTTGCCGCCGGTCACGTAGAAGCGCAGCATCGGGCGGAACTCCGGCCCCATGGCGATAGACATATTCTGCGACAGGGTCAGCTTCCAGCCCTTGTTGTCACCGCCGTTGTCGTAGTCAACGTGCTGCCAGCCTGCTTCCAGCCAGGTGGAGTGAACGTCGTTCCACCAGTGCATCGGACGCACGATGGCGTTGTAGTTCTTGCGGTTGTCGGTCTTATCGCGGCTGTTGTCGTAGTCGTGGAAGGCGAGGATGTACTCCACCTGCGTGGCCTGGGTGAATTTGTACAGCCCTTCGAAGCTGGCGTAGACCGTGGTCAGATCCTCGGTTTTGTTGAACACGCTGTTGTCCGCGTTATCGGAGTAGCGGGCGATCACCTTATTCACGCCGCTGTCGTTGGTGTGGCTAAGCACCACGCCGCCCTGCCACGCGTTCAGACGCTCGTCGCTCTCCACCGCTTTGGAGTCAAAGCCGTAGTTAGCGTACAGCTCCATGTCGATCGGGCCGAGCTTCATGCCGTGGATTTTTGAGGTCGCGGCGTAGTTGCCTTTGTCGCCCGTGCCGGAACCGCCGGTACAGGTGATGCGCGACGGGTTGGCTTCATCTTCCATCACTTCCGGGCTACAGGATTCCACCGCCGCGACGGCGGCCACGTCGAACTGCACGCCGCCGATGTCGAAGTTCTTCACCCCGGCGCCCTGGCCGTCGTGGTTCATCCAGAAGTAATCGTTGATGCCCTGCTGTGGACGCTGGTGGAAGTCACGACCGGCCCAGAAATAGGCGTTCGGGTTGGAGGCCATAATGTTGGTCACCCCCGCGTAGGCTTTTTTCAGGTTAACTTCGTCGCCCCAGTGGTCGATCATCACGTTGATGTCCCAGATGGCGCCGTTTTCACCCTTAAAGGCCTTGGAGAGCTGGAATTCCCCGCCGTTGCCTTCGTTGCCCAGACGACCAATGGCGGACGCGCCGTTGTAGGAGCCGTCCACCGCGACGTATTTCTGATCGGCGGCCTGGAAGTGCGCCCCGTAGCGGGCGTAGCCGGTAAATTTAATCCCGAACGGGATCGCCATATCCGGAGATTGCGCCGCGCTTTGCGGCTCGGTCACCACGTCCGCTTTTTTCGCGACCGCCGCATCCATTTTAGCCTGACGTTCGGCGAGGGCTTTATCCACCGCTTTTGCCACAATGGCGTCGATTTGCTCCTGGGTGAATTCCTGCGCGAGCACGGAAATTGGGCAAAGCGCGGCGATAACCGCCATGGTTAATGGAAGTTTTTTAATCGTATTCATGGTTATCTCAATATAGTTTAATTTTATTCAGACAATAACCATCCCGCTCCGATCTGACAGAGTATGTCGCTATCATCAGAACAAGTGGATCTCTATTTAGGGTACAGAGGTATTACAGTAATTATTTCGCCATAGACTATCTCTGATATAAATGAATAATTTCTTCGGATAATTCACGCGCTAATAAGGAATTCATTAAATGATCCTGCGCGTGCACCATAATTAACGTCATCGGCTGGCGGCCTTCGCCCGCATCCTGCTCGATCAGTTTGGTCTGCATCTTGTGCGCCTGGCGCGCGTAGCCGTCGGCTTCGCGCAGCAGGCTTTTGGCTTCGTCAATGTTGCCCTGGCGCGCCGCGTGCAGTGCTTCAAAGCACAGGCTGCGGGACTGTCCGGCATTGACGATAATTTCCATTACGGCTTCTTCTAATGCGATCATCATCATTACTCTTTATCAAAACTATTATTTAACGCGGTGGCGGCAAACCACTCTCCGCTTTTCTTAATGGTGCGTTTCTGCGTCTCTAAATCGAGCTGGATAAATCCGTAGCGATTTTTATACGCGTTGCACCACGACCAGTTATCAATAAACGTCCACATATGATAGCCAAGACAATTGCACCCTTCGCTAATACCCTTATGCAGCCAGGCTAAATGTTCGGAAATAAACTCGATGCGGTATTGATCGTTAATCTGGCCGTTTTCAATAAAGCGCTGTTCGTTTTCGACGCCCATGCCGTTTTCAGAAATAAAGCAGCGAGGGTTGCCGTAATTGTCGCGCAGGTTGACCAGAATATCGTAAATACCCGGCTCGTAGATTTCCCAGCCGCGGTACGGGTTCATCTTGCGGCCCGGCATCTCGTAGCTATCAAAGAACCACTCCGGCATAAACGGCGCCTGCGGGTTCACCGCGCTGTCGCGACACTTCACGCGACGCGGCTGATAGTAGTTCACGCCGAGCAGGTCGATTTTCCCTTCCGCAATCAGGAAACCGTCTTCCGGTTTACAGGCGGGTAATTGATCGCAGGATTTCAGCAGCGCCACCAGGTCCGCCGGGTATTCGCCGCGCAGGACCGGGTCGAGGAAGCTGCGGTTAAACATCAGGTCCGCGATGTGCGCCGCCTTCACGTCCGCCGGGTTCTGCGAGCGCGGGTATGAGGGCGTCAGGTTCAGCACGATGCCAATCTCCCCCGCGTAATGCCCGGCGCGGTAGACCTGCACCGCTTTCGCATGGGCCAGTACGGTGTGATACGCCACGGTTGCCGCCCGACGAAAATCCACCACGTTGGGGTAGTGGAAGTCGTACAGATAACCGCCTTCCACCGGCACGATCGGCTCGTTGAAGGTAAACCAGTGCAGCACGCGATCGCCGAACAGCTCAAAGCAAATCTGCGCATAGCGGGCGTAGGCGTCCACCACGTCGCGGTTTTCCCAGCCGCCGATCTCCTGCATCGCCATCGGCATGTCGAAATGGAACAGGGTCATAAACGGCGTGATGCCCTGTTCATTCAGCTCATCAATGACCTGATTGTAAAAATCGACCGCTTCCGGGTTCACTTCACCGATACCGTCGGGGATCAGGCGCGCCCAGCTAATCGAGGTGCGAAAGCTGTTGTGGTTCAGCTGCTTTAACAGCTGAATGTCCGTTTTCCAGTGCTGATAGAACGTGGAGGTCTGCTGCGGCCCCACGCCGTTGTGAAAACGGTTCGGCTCGCGGGCAAACCAGTAATCCCATGTGGTTTCGCCCTCTCTTGCCCCTTCGGTCTGGAGAGCGGAGCTTGCGCTGCCCCACCAGAAGTTATCGGGAAATGCGTATTTCATGACTCTTCCTCTTTGACTTAATTGCTGGCGGTCTCGGCGGCGCCGACGGTTGCCTGGGCCTTCTGCTCTTCGTTTTTGATGAGCGTACGCTCATAGGCGCGCAGGAACGGCAGGTACATCAGCGCGGACATCACCATACAGACCAGGCACATCACCACCGGGCTCAGTGCCCAGTTCGCTGCCCACGAAGCGCCAATCGGTGCAGGGGTGGTCCACGGGGTTAACGAGACGACCTGCGCCAGCCAGCCGAGCTTGGTTGCCGCGTACGCCAGGCAGGCGTTGACCAGCGGAACGAACACGAACGGGATAAACAGCATCGGGTTCATGATGATCGGCGCGCCGAACAGGATCGGTTCGTTGATGTTAAAGAAGCTCGGCACCACGCCCATTTTGCCGATGGTACGCAGGTGAGTAACGCGGCTGCGCAGCAGCAGGAACGCCAGCGGCAGCGTGGAGCCTACGCCGCCAATCAGCAGGTAGTGATCCCAGAAGCCCTGAAGATAAACGTGCGGCAGCGCCGCGCCGGCCGCCAGCGCCGCCTGGTTTGCGGATAGGTTCGCCATCCAGAACGGGTTCATGATGCCGGTGACGATCAGCGAGCCGTGAATACCGGCGAACCAGAAGATCTGGCACAGCAGCACGGAGAGCAGAATGGCGGGCAGGGAGTCAGACGCGGACACCAGCGGCTCCAGCAGGTGCATGATCGCCTGCGGGATGATCATTCCGGTCTGCGCTTCGATGAACAGGTTCAGCGGGTGCAGCGTACCGATCACCACCATCACCGGGATCAGGATCTCAAACGAGCGCGCCACACCGGTTGGGACTTCCTTCGGCAGGCGAATGGTCACGTTGTTCTGCTTCAGCCACGCGTAGACGCGGGTAGCGTAAATGGCGGTGATCAGCGCGGTGAAGATGCCCTGGCCGGAGAGATACTGGGTCGAGATCTTGCCGTCGGCATACGGCGCGGCGACCAGCAGGAAGGCCATAAAGGCCAGCAGGCCGGACATCACCGGGTCGAGGTTGAACTGACGCCCCAGGCTCGCGCCAATCCCCACCGAGATGAAAAAGGTCATCACGCCCATGCTGAGGTTAAACGGCAGCATCAGCTGTTCGCGATAGGTCTGGGAGAAATCCAGCCAGCCGCGGGCGAAGCTGTTAGTGGTATCCGCCGAGAACGGCGGGAAGATGAACACCAGCATAAACGAGCCGATGATCATAAACGGCAGCGCGGCGGTAAAGCCGTCGCGGATGGCAATCACATACTTTTGCTGACCCAGCTTCGCGGCCAGCGGGGTAATTGACTGCTCAATCACTGCGACCATGGATTGATATAACGAACTCATGTGAACACCTTTTAGTGTGCCGCTTCGATGAGCGACAGAGCATAGTCCAGTACTTTATCGCCACGCTGCATGCCGTAGTCCATCATATCGATGGGCTGCACCGGAATGCCTTTCGTAGCCGCCTTGTCTGAGAGTGTCTGTAACATGTATTTCACTTGCGGTCCGAGAAGGACAACCTGGTATTGCGGAAACTGCGTATCAAATTCGGAAACACCGTACGCATCGATCTTCACCGGCAAACCACGTTCTTTCGCGACATCGATCATTTTGCTGACCAGCAGGCTGGTGGACATCCCGGCAGAGCAGCACAGCATAATCTTGAACATCGACAACCATCCTCTAAATGTAAAAAGTTATTGCGAGGATGATTGGACATTATACGGAAACCGGTTTCCATTCATAAAAGACAGAAGTGTGATACCCATCAAGATCCCTTACTTATGAGGCTAATTAACCGGATGTGGGTCACATAATTTGGCTGTTTTGACATCATTTTGAGTGGAAACGGAAAATCGGTTTCCATGGAAAACGGAAACGGATATACTCCGTTCTGGCTATAATGTGAGCCGAAGCGGTCATGGAATTTGCAGGCGCGTGGTAAGCCTGCCAGGGGAAAGAGATGTCGACAATCAATGATGTATCACGTCTTGCCGGGGTGTCTAAAGCCACGGTATCGCGAGTGTTGAGCGGGTCGCGTGGCGTTAAGGAAGCCAGCCGTCAGGCCGTATTAAAGGCGGTGGATGAGCTGAACTACCGACCTAACGTGATTGCCCAGTCGCTGCTGAGCCAGTCGACGGGCTGTATCGGGGTGATTTGCGCGCAGGAAAACATTAACCAGACCACCGGTTATCTCTACGCGCTGGAAAAACAGCTCAGCCAGCATCAAAAACATCTCCTGCTGCGCTTCGCGCACAGCAAAGCGGAAGTGATGCACGCCCTTGAAGAACTCTCCTGCGGGCTTTGCGATGACATCCTGGTGATTGGCGCCCGTTTCCCGCTGGACGTGGAAATGGAAAACGTCATTCTGGTGGACTGTATGGAGACTGATAATTCCAACAGCATCCAGTTCGATCACGCCTTTGCCGCCGAGACCGCCTGTAACTACCTCACCAGCCAGGGGCGTCGCCAGATTGCGCTGATCCACCCCCACGGCAGCGGTTTTGCCGATCAGGTGCTGCTCGGCTACAAGCACGCGCTGGAGAAAAATTTCCTGCCCTTTAATCGCAGCCTGGTCTTTATGGACGCGACCTCCTCGTCCGTTGCGCTACAGGAGCTGCTTAATAACGCCAGTACTCTGAACTTCAACGCGCTGCTGGTGGCGGATGAGCAGGAAGCCCAGCGGGTGATCCCGCAGCTGCAGGCGTTTAACAAATCGGTGCCGGACGACATCATGGTCTTTAGCCTGGCCGGATCGCTGCACCTGCCGGGTATTCCGGTGATCCCGGCGATTGAATATTCCATGGACGCGATGGCGGCGCGGATTGTGAGCTGGCTGACGGAGAAAACGCAGATGCTCGGGTCCTATGTTCTGCGCGGGGATTTGATTATTCCGGACATGCGGAAGCGTTAAAAATGTTTTCCAGGCCGGGTAAGCGCAGCGCCACCCGGCGGGAACTCAATAATCTTCCATACAATCCACTTGACCAATCGCCCCCCAGTAGGCATCCAGGTTGTCGCGCTTAACGGCGGTGATGGCATTTTTGATCAGCAACTGATTGGCCTCGGACGACAAAATCATCTCCTGCCAGGCTTTATCGCTCTGCTTTTTCTGTGGCGTACAGGTTTTCTTAATATCTTTAAGGACCTGCTGCTTTATTTGCGCCTCTTTCGCGGGGTCATCCTTTTCCTGAGCATGGACAAACGCGGCGAAGAGCAGACAAACCAGCAGGCAGACCAGGTGCGCAGCTTTCATCAACAACCCCCTTTTAGAAGTCACATGCTTCCCATGAAATATATCGTTACATTCAGTGTAGCGACGCCAGCCGAAAGTATGAATTTTCTCTTCACCGCCTGTCATGAACTTCCCGGCAAGCGCTACTGAATACCGCCCCCCAGCGACTGCCACAGCGTGATGCGGTTTTCCAGGTCGGTTTGCTGCAGCGCAATCAGCGATTCCTGCGCCGACCACAGCGACCGCTGCGCGGTCAGAACCGTCAGATAATCCCCCGCGCCCGCCCTGTAGCTGCGCGTCGCCACGTCCAGCGTTTTTTGCTCCGCCGCCACGTATTCGCGCTGGGCGTCGAGCTGCTCGCCCAGCGTTTCACGTCGCGCCAGCGCGTCGGCCACGTCCTTAAACGCGCTCTGGATGGCTTTCTCATAGGTGGCGATCAGCCCCTTCTTCTCCGCTTCCGCGTAGCGCAGCTGTGCCAGGTTGTTCCCGCCGCTAAACAGCGGCAGGGTGATGGACGGCGCGAACGACCAGACCTTCATCCCGTGGCTGAACAGGGAGGAGAGCGAATCGCTGCCGACGCCCGCGCTGGCGGTGAGTGAAATGGTCGGAAAGAAGTTGGCGCGCGCCGCACCGATATTGGCGTTGGCGCTCAGCAGGTTATGCTCGGCCTCCTGAATGTCCGGACGACGCAGCAGCGCGCTGGAGCTGACGCCCGCCGGGATCAGCGTGATGGCGTTATCGCTCAGGCTCTCCAGCGTGCCGGGCAGCAGGTTGTCCGGCACCGTATCGCCCGCCAGCAGATTAAGGGCATTTTTGTCCTGCATCACCTGCGTCCGGTAGCTCGCCACGCTGGCGCGCGCCTGCTGATACACCGCCATCGCTTCGCTGACGTCCGTGGCGGCCGCCACTCCAACGTCCTGCTGGCGCTTCACAATCTTCAGCGAGTTTGCCGCGCTCTCCATCGTGGATTTCGCCAGCGCCAGGTTGCTGTTATCCGCCGCCAGCGTCACCCAGGCCGTGGTCAGCTCGCTGACCATCGTCAGGCGCGTGTTCTGCGCGGTGAACTCGCTGGCAAGCCAGGTTTCACGCGCGGCGCGGGAAAGGCTCTGGTTGCGGCCAAACAGATCCAGCTCGAAGCTGGAGACCGCGCCGTTGGCTTCGTCGCTTTTCGCGACGCCGCTTGCCAGCGTGCGGCTGCGGGTGTGGCTCAGATCGGCGTCCACCGTCGGGAACAGGGACGAGCGCGTTTCACCGTACTGGGCGCGGGCGGCGTCGATATCCGCAATCGCTTTTTGCACGTCGCGGTTGCCGTTAAGCGCCATCGTCACCACGCTTTTCAGCCGCGCGTCGTTCATTACCTGCTGCCACTGGCTCACCACGGCGGTGGCTTCGCCGTGCGCGCCGGGCAAGGTTGCCGGGATGGGGGCGTCCGGGCGTTGATACGTTGGGTCTAACGACACACAGCCTGCGCTCAGCAGGGCTAACGCTAAAACAGATACACGAAACATTATGACCTCCGGTTCGCGTGTTTACCGGAGAACAGACGTTTCACCAGTACAAAGAATAAGGGAACGAAGAAGATCGCCAGCAGCGTCGCGGCCAGCGTCCCGCCGATAATGCCGGTACCGATCGCCACGCGGCTGTTGGCCCCTGCGCCGGTTGCCACGGCCAGCGGCGTAACCCCTGCGATAAACGCCAGCGAGGTCATGATGATCGGACGCAGGCGCGTCTGGGCGGCACGCAGTGCGGCGCGCGTCAGAGAGTACCCTTCAGCGACTTTGGCTTCGGCGAATTCCACAATCAGAATGGCGTTCTTCGACGACAGGCCGATAGTGGTGAGCAGCGCCACCTGGAAATAGACGTCGTTGTTCAGGCCGCGCAGGGAGGCGGCGACGGCCGCGCCCAGCACGCCAAGCGGGATCACCAGGATGACCGAAATCGGCACCGACCAGCTCTCATACAGCGCCGCCAGGCACAGGAACACGACCAGGATCGAGAGGGCATAGAGGCTCATCGCCTGACCGCTCGCCAGTTTTTCCTGCAACGACAAACCGCTCCACGCCCAGGTGCTGCCGGACGGCAGGCTGTTTGCCAGCTGCTCCATTTTGCTCATCGCCGTGCCGGAGCTCGCGCCGCTGGCGTTTTCGCCCTGAATCTCATACGCCGCCGAGCCGTTGTAGCGCACCAGGCTTTCCGGGCCATACTCCCAGCGGGTGGTGGCGAAGGCGGAGAACGGCGTCATGGTGCTGTCGCTGCCGCGCACAAACCATTTGTTGAGATCCGACGGTACGGCGCGGGTGTCGCTGTCGCCCTGGATGTAGACCTTTTTCACGCGGCCGCGGTCGATAAAATCGTTCACGTAGGTCCCGCCCCAGGCGCTGGAGAGGGTGTTGGTAACGTCGCTCAGGGACAGCCCCAGCGAAACGGCCTTGTTGTTGTCGATATCGACCTGAAGCTGCGGCATCTGCGGCAGATCGTTGGCGCGCACGGCGTGCAGCGAGCTGTCCTGGTTGGCTTCACCAATCAGCTGGTTACGCAGCTTCAGCAGCGCGTCGCGGTCGGTGCCGCCGCTAGCCATCAGCTCAAAGGTAAAGCCGTTGCTCTGGCCCAGGCCGTCCACCGCGGGCGGCGTCATGGCAAAGATGGTCGCATCGCGGATGGTGCTCAGCTCCTGCGTGGCGCGCAGGGCGATGGCCTGCGCGGT
Source organism: Enterobacter sp. 940_PEND (assembly GCF_001059415.1). Lineage (NCBI taxonomy): Bacteria > Pseudomonadati > Pseudomonadota > Gammaproteobacteria > Enterobacterales > Enterobacteriaceae > Enterobacter > Enterobacter sp. 940_PEND. The sequence continues at coordinate 91,074 of NZ_JUMS01000043.1, read as the reverse complement.
GTTTGCATCACCTTTACGTTCGGACCAGTTTTTCAGGGAGACAAACGCCATCCCGGCGTTCTGGCCGCTGCCGCTGAAGCTGAAGCCTTCAATGGTGAAGATCACGTTGGTATTGGCTTTTTCTTTGGTGAGGAACCACTCGCGCACCTGGCGGCTGACTTCGGCGGTACGTACCGTCGTCGCGCCGGCGGGCAGGGTGTACTGCACCATGATTTCGCCCTGATCTTCCGTGGGCAAGAAGCTGCCCGGCAGCTTAAGCATGGCGAAGCCCATCGCGCCGCAGAGCAGGGCATAGATAACCAGCATGCCGCCGGAGCGGCGCAGGGCGCGCAGGACCTTGTTCTGATAGCCGCGCTCGGTCCTGCTGTAGAAGCGGTTAAACGCACCGAAGAAGCCCTTTTTGTGCGGCGCCGTGTGGCTCAGAATCGAGCCGCAGAGCGCGGGCGTCAGGGTCAACGCCACCACCACGGAGAGGAACATCGCTGAAATGATGGTGACCGAGAACTGACGGTAAATCACCCCGGTGGAGCCGCCGAAGAAGGCCATCGGCAGGAATACCGCAGAGAGCACCAGCGCAATGGCGACCAGCGCGCCGGAGATTTCGCCCATCGATTTCTCCGTAGCTTCCCGGGCGGGCAGGCCTTCGTCACGCATAATACGCTCGACGTTTTCCACCACCACGATCGCGTCATCCACCAAAAGCCCTATCGCCAGCACCATCGCAAACAGCGTCAGAGTGTTGATGGAGTAGCCGAACAGCGCCAGCACGCCGAAGGTGCCCAGCAGAACGACAGGCACCGCCAGCGCCGGGATCAGCGTCGCGCGGATGTTTTGCAGGAACAGGTACATCACCACCACCACGAGGATAATGGCTTCGAACAGGGTCTGAATCACGTCCTCAACGGAGATCTTGATGAACTCGGTGCTGTCTTTCGGGTAGGCCACGTCGTAGCCTTCCGGCATCGACTTTTTGAACTCGGCGATCTTGTCTTTTACCGCCGTCGCAGTGTTGAGCGCGTTCGCACCCGGTGAGAGCATGACCGCCATACCCGCCGCCGGGTGGCCGTTAAGCTTCGCGGTGGCGGTGTAATCTTCGCTGCCCATCTCCACGCGGGCGACGTCGCTGATGCGCACCACCGCGCCGCTGGACTGGCTCTTCACGATGATATTTTTAAACTGATCGACCGTCTGCAGGCGCGACTGGGCGCGGACGGTGGCGGTCAGCTGCTGGGCGTTCGACGAAGGCAACGCGCCGATTTTACCGGCGGAAACCTGCACGTTCTGGGCTTCAATCGCGCTCTGCACGTCGGACGGCATCAGCGAGTAGGACGCCAGCTTTGCCGGGTCGAGCCAGATGCGCATGGCGTATTCCGCCCCGAACACCTGCAGGCTGCCGACGCCCTCCACGCGCGCCAGCGGGTCCTGCATATTGCTCACCAGCCAGTCGGCGATATCCGAGCTGCTGGCGGCGTCGGTTTTGTCGTACACGCCCATGATCAGCAGGAAGTTGCTCTGCGATTTCTCGACTGTAATACCGGACTGCTGCACCTCGGTCGGCAGGCGCGATTCCGCCTGCTGAACCTTGTTCTGCACCTGTACCTGCGCGGTGTCCGGGTCGGTTCCCTGCTCGAAGGTGACGTTAATACTCACCGACCCGTCCGAGCTGCTGGTGGAGGTGAAGTAGAGCAGGTTATCCAGCCCGGTGAGCTGCTGCTCGATCACCTGCGTCACGCTGTTTTCCAGCGTCTGCGCGGAGGCGCCGGTGTAGGTGGCCGAGATTTTGATCGACGGCGGAGCAACGTCCGGATATTGCGCGACCGGCAGCGTGCGGATCGCCAGCATCCCGGCGAGCATGATGAGAATGGCGATAACCCAGGCAAAGACCGGGCGACGCACGAAGAAGCGGGAAAACATCAGGCGTTTCCTCCGCTGGCTTTCATCTCTTCCGCTTTCACTTCCTGCCCGGCGGCCACTTTGTCGGTGCCTTCCACAATCAGCTTATCGCCCGCCTTGAGGCCACTCAGCACCAGCCATTTGTCGCCGTAGGTGTCGCCCGTCTCCAGCTGACGCTGCTCAACCTTGTTGCTGGCATTGACCACCAGCGCGGTGGCGGTGCCTTTGGCGTCGCGGGTGATGCCCTGCTGCGGTGCCAGGATCGCGTCGTTCATGATGCCTTCATCCACCCTGGCGCGGACGAACATCCCCGGCAGGAGCTGATGCTGCGGGTTCGGGAAGACGGCGCGCAGCGTGACCGAGCCGGTTGATTCATCCACCGCCACTTCGGTTAACGCCAGGCGGCCTTTCTCGCTGTAGGTGCTGCCGTCTTCGAGAATTAAGGACACGCTTAGCGTATCGCTATTGGTGGCGAGAGTTTGCCTGCGTAAACGCAGCAGATCGGCGCTGGAACGCGTGAGATCGACGTACATGCTGTCCAGTCCGCGAACGGTGGCGAGCGCGGTATCCTGCTGGGCGGTCACCAGCGCGCCGGGCGTGACGGAGGAGATGCCGATGCGTCCGGCAATCGGCGCGGTCACGGTGGTCCAGTTAAGGTTAATGCGCGCGCTCTCCTGCGCGGCCTTCTTTGACTCGACGCTGGCCTTGTCCTGCGCGCAGGTGGACTTCGCGTCCTCTGCGTCCTGACGCGACACGCCGTCGTCTTTCACCAGCTGCGCATAGCGCTGGGCCTTCTGGCAGTCGGCTGCAACCAGCGCCTGCGCCTGCTTCAGCGCCGCGGCGGCTTCATCAAACGCCGCGCGGTAGCTGGAAGGGTCAATTTGATACAGCGGCTGCCCGGCCTTGACCGTATCGCCTTCGGTGAACAGGCGCTTCTGGATAATGCCGCCCACCTGCGGGCGCACTTCGGCGCTCATGGCTGCGGCGGTGCGGCCGGTCAGTTCGCTGACGACGGAAACAGGCTGGCTCATGAGAGTGACAATCCCCACTTCCGGAAGAGGACGCTGGGGAGCAGATGTTTGCGCATTATCGCACCCGGTCAGGAGAAATAATGCCGCGATGGAGGTTGTTATGTTTTTCATAATCTTTTTCCAGGGTGAACGACGCCTGCCCCGTTAATGGCTTAACAGGGAGGAGGGCTATTTAAAGGCACAGCGATACCGCATCTCTGGCAGAGCCAGAAATGTAAAAAAGGGGAATTACTTATTCCCGCTAATTATTCATATGCGATTACTTCGCAGAGAAAAGCATATTTAAAATATCCTGATAAAGGGGTTCTAATTGTTCTGACGGGACTTTTAACGGCGTGAGTCGTCGATAAATCGTCCCCTCAATCATCACGGCGGTAATCTCCACGCAGCAGCGAATATGCTCGTCGCTCAGGTGGGGAAACTGCTTTTTCAGGTGCTCGCAGGCGTTGGCGAACATGCGCGATTCGGCTTCGATCAGCAGCGTCGCCACCTGCGGATTACGCGTGGCCTCCGCGGACATTTCCAGCATCAGCGCATCGTCATCTTCGTTGAGGGTCTGTCGCCAGGCGAGTGCCTGCGGCATCCCTTCTACCAGGGTTTTACCCTGCATCTCCTCGATGCGCGAGTCGATGATGCGGCGGATCATCTCTTCGATAATCGCGTCTTTGTTGCTGAAATAACGGTAAATTTGCCCGACGCTGAGCTTCGCTTCGCTGGCTATCTGCGACATGCTGGCGGCGTGAAATCCGCTGGCGCGAAAGCAGCGGCGAGCGGCGGTGATGATTTCGTCCTGACGTTGTTTTTGTCGTTCTTCCAGTTTCGTACTCATCGTCGGCTACCGTGTAAAAGTGAGAATGATCGTTCTCAGTATACGTTTTGGGTGCGTATTGGAAAGGCCTTTTTTATTTAGATATTGAGGGAATGTTTCCGTATTTAAAAAATGGAGGGAATGAGGAGTTTTTGTGGAGGTTAAGCTGTGAGATATTCAGATTGCATAGAAAATAAGGAGAGAAAAATGCACCTGAGCATAACAAATAATGTAACGCCCGCTGAAAAAGAAGAGTTATTTGTGGGGTTAAGAGCCTATAACGGGCAATTTTTGGATATGGCGACCTTTAGCGGCGACATTGGCGTTTACGTACGAGACGATAAAGGCGTCATGCTCGGCGGGCTAATTGGGGTGCGTAAAGGCGACTGGCTGAATATCGACTATCTCTGGGTCAGCGAGACCGTGCGCGGATCCGGCGTTGGCAGCAAGCTCATCAAAACGGCCGAAGAGGAAGCCAGACGCAAAGGCTGCAAGCACGCGCTGGTCGATACCGCCAGCTTCCAGGCGCGCCCGTTCTATGAAAAACAGGGGTACCGGCTGCAGATGTCGCTACAGGATTACCCGTATGAGGGCATGCAGCGGCATTATCTGGCGAAAGCGCTTTAAGCTCGGAATCTGTTGGCCGGGTAAGCGCAGCTCCACCCGGCAATACCCGCATATAACTTATCCTTCTTATTGATTCTTTTTCGGTTTTTATTTCACCGCCTCGTTGTCGATATAGTCACTACAACATTTAGCAAAAGGAACTGTCTTGTGAAACGTCGATTGGGTGCTCTGGTTCTCGCGGGCCTGCTGCTGGCAGGGTGCGATCAAAGTGGCAGCGATGCCAAACACATTAAAGTGGGCGTCATCAACGGCGCTGAACAGGACGTAGCGGAAGTTGCCAAAAAGGTGGCAAAAGAGAAATATGGCCTGGACGTGGAGCTGGTGGGCTTCAGCGGCTCGTTGTTGCCTAACGATGCCACCAACCAGGGGGAACTGGATGCTAACGTCTTCCAGCATCGCCCGTTCCTCGCTGAGGATAACAAGGCGCATAACTACAAGCTGGTGGCCGTGGCGAACACCTTTGTTTTTCCGATGGCCGGCTATTCCCGCAAAATCAAATCCGTCTCTGACCTGAAGGACGGGGCAACCATTGCCATTCCAAACGACCCGACCAACCTTGGCCGCGCGCTGTTGCTGTTGCAAAAGGAGAAGCTCATTACCCTGAAGCCGGACACCGGGCTGCTGCCCACGGCGCTGGATATTACCGCCAACCCTAAACAGCTGAAAATTATGGAGCTGGAAGGGGCACAGCTGCCGCGCGTGCTGGACGACCCGAAAGTGGATGTCGCCATCATCAGCACTACCTATATTCAGCAAACAGGGCTGTCGCCGGTGCATGACAGCGTCTTTATTGAGGATAAAAACTCGCCGTACGTGAACATTGTGGTGACGCGCGAAGACAACAAAGACGCGGAGAACGTGAAGGAATTTATCCAGTCGTATCAATCGCCTGAGGTAGCGAAAGCGGCGGAGACGATCTTTAACGGCGGGGCGGTGCCGGGCTGGTAAACGATCTGACGGAAAACGGGTTGCTTAACTTGGCCCGATTCCATCGGTAATCGCCCTTTAACCCACAGCGTCAATTGTGACGGCTGGCTATCCTCCTTATCACACCAACCGGAGGATAGCCCATGAACATTACCCACATTCGCAACGCCACCCAGCTGATTACCTACGCTGGTAAACGTCTTTTAATCGACCCGATGCTGGCCCCGAAGGGGGCTTATCCGGGCTTTCCCGGTACGGCGTATGCCGAACGCCGTAACCCGACTGTCGAACTCCCCTTTGACGTTAACACGCTGCTGGATGCCGACGCGGTGATCGTCACCCATACCCATGACGATCACTGGGATCGCGCCGCGGCGGAGCTGATCGCCAAAGACAAACCGATCTACGTGCAAAACGATCGTGACGCCGCGCTGCTGCGAAGCCAGGGATTCAGCAACCTGACGGTCATGACCGACGCGACCTTCTTCGGCGATATTCAGATTACGAAAACCCACGGCGGGCAGCACGGCACCGATCGCGCTTACGCCGTGCCGGAGCTGGCGGAGCGGCTGGGCGAGGCCTGCGGCGTGGTGCTGCGTCATCCCGATGAGAAGACGCTTTATCTTGCCGGGGATACCATCTGGCGTGACGAAGTGGCGGCCGACCTGCAAAAGCACCAGCCGGACGTGGTGGTGCTGAACGCGGGCTATGCCCACGTCGTTGGTTTTGGGCCCATTATTATGGGGCAGGAGGATGTGCTCAACGTTCATTTCCTGCTGCCGCAGGCAAACATTGTGGCGATCCATATGGAGGCGATTAACCACTGCCTGTTGACCCGCAGCGCGCTGCGTGAGTACGTTGAAGCCAATCAGGTGAGTGACGCGGTGAGCATTCCCCAGGATGGCGAAACCGTTATATTCTGAGTGCGTTAAAGGGAAAGGAGAGACAGATGTCGCTAATCAACGTCGCGATTGTCGCGGTAGACGGGTTCAGCCCGTTCCACTACTCCGTTCCCTGCATTCTGTTTGGCGATTCGGTCTCCGGCGAAAAGCGCTTTAACGTGACGATCTGCGCCGAAACGCCGGGTTTTCTCACCTCAAAAGACGGATTTGCCCTCAACGCCACGCAGGATTACACCGCCATTAGCCAGGCCGATATTGTTGTAGTTCCCTACTGGCAGCACGTCCTTGAACGACCGCCCCAGACGCTGCTCGACAGCCTGGTGCAGGCGAGAGACAACGGCGCGGAAATCGTCGGGCTGTGTCTGGGGTCGTTTGTGCTGGCCTGGGCGGGGCTCCTCGACGGCAAACGTGCAGCCACCCACTGGGAGTTCGAGCATCAGTTCCAGTCGCTTTTCCCGTACGTTCAGCTGGATATTAATGCCCTTTACGTGGATGACGGCAATATCATCACCTCTGCTGGAACGGCGGCTGCGCTGGACTGCTGCCTGTATATCATTCGCCAGCGCTTTGGCAGCGTGGTTGCCAACCAGATTGCCCGTCGGATGATTGTTCCGCCCTACCGCGAAGGCGGGCAGGCGCAGTTCATCGCCCAGCCGGTACCCAAAGATACCCGCGACGGACGTATTAACTGTCTGATCGATTATCTTCAGCAGCACATCACCGAACCGCATAGCCTGGACTCGCTGGCAGAGGTGGTTTCGATGAGCCGCCGCACCCTGACCCGCCATTTTATTAAAGCCACGGGAATGAGCGTCTCCGACTGGCTGACCGCCGAACGCCTGCGGCGCAGCCAGATCCTGCTTGAAGCCGGAAATATGCCGATTGAGCGCGTGGCCGAGCTGGTGGGATTTAATTCCGCCGTCACCTGGCGACAGCAGTTTAAGGCGCGTTTTGGGGTCAGTCCGGCGGAGTGGCGAAAGACGTTTCGCATTCAGCCGTCTTCAGAAAATGATAATTCTGTTGCGCTGGAGTGAAAAGCCGTGGGCGGCATCAATTTGTTGAGGTTACGAACGTCCCTGACGAGCGAGTCTTAAATCCCGTAATCTTTTGTTTTTTTACTTTAGCCGCCAGTGTCTTTTTAGCGTGATCCTGATTTTTGCTGTTTAATGCTGATGCATCAGAATGGTTACAAGACGCCTCTCTTCCGGTTAAGATATTCCACGTTACTTTCCAGAGAAAAGGTAGTGGCATGAACAATATTGAAACGCAGTTACTAGAATCAGGTTTCACCGTAAAAGAATTAGCGTATCTGAACCGGAACATTAGCCGTTATGGTTCATCCTTGCTCGAGGTAGTACTTGAGTTAGGTAAGCGATTTATCATGGTTCTGTTTCTTACTGCGGTTGTGGCTTTGATTTTTCTGGCGCTTCTTTTTTTCGCTGAGCATTACAATATTGTTTCCGGGGGCATTTCTCTTTTCATCGTGTTGGTGATTGTCTGGTTTTTTCAACCCCCGGTCATTACCTACAAAGCCTGGCGCTACAGAAAGAAATACATTAGTTCTGGCCAGACGCATTAGAAATTAAATCAAACGAGACTTTTGCAGACACACCCCAGCCGACAATTTTCATAGTGAGCGCTGCGCGATTCATTCCGTCGACCTTGCGGTAGAAATCCAGCGGGAGATAGCGAAACAGACGCCATGATTCGGGTTTTCGGATGGCGCCAAATACCGTATAGACGCTTGCGGCCAGGCTTACGCTGTTAAATACTCCCAGTGCTGATTCACGTTTAAATCCCATAAACTGAGCGATATCCATGACGCCATCTGCCAGCATTCCTTCGGAATTTGGTTGATGTTGAAGCGTTCTGTTAATTTCTTTTGAAATGGCATTTGCACCATCCATAACCAGAATCGCTCCTGCAAGCGCACCCACTGGGTTCATTGTCATCATTGCACCTACACCTGCAACAATCTGTAATCCTGAAAGCACCACCTTAATCGACGAGATAACATAACCGACGACTTTGTTATTTTCTTTAACCAGTTCAATCTGAGCAAAAAGCTGAGCTGTACGTGAGCGAAGCATTCTGCTTTGATCAAGAAGACTTTCGTTCTCTGTCCGGATGTTTTTCAGGCATTCCATGCACTCCTCATGACTTCTGGCCGCCCGGGTAGCGCTAAATTGTTGCATCACAAACTGCCGAATATCATCCATAAACTTAATCCGTGCGAGTCCGTCGCTGAGATGTTGCCCTCCGACAATATTCGCAGTATTGATAAGCTTCCGGGCTTCAAGATTTATCATTGTTTCAGCCCATGCACGGGCGTTTTGACCAGGGAAAAGTGCAATATCCATTTAAATTTTCTCATCTGATAACCAATATTTACAGATTATCCTTCCAGCAGAAACTGGCAACAATAAATTGGGGCATGTATCGCGAGCCAGCAAGCGCCAAAGGCATATCCCGGCGAAAATCATTTTCGTCGTTGGTGGCTACCGAAAGAATAGTCATTGAAGGCAGGGAAAGTGAGATATAAAGAACTACCCCAGCCTCTCCACCTTCGTCTCCCCCTCAACCATCGATAGCTGATACAGCGAAAACGACCTCTGCTTCTCAATCAACTGCGCCAGCTCCGGCGAGTGGCTGGTGAGCCAGATCTGCGAGTAGCGGCTGGCCTCGGCGATTAAGCTCGCCAGCGCGGGCAGCATCTGCGGGTGCAGGCTGTTTTCCGGTTCGTTCAACGCGATAAACGCCGGTGGGCGCGGGCTGAGCAGCGCTACCGCCAGGCACAGAAAGCGCAGAGTGCCGTCGGAGAACTCCGCCGGTTCCAGCGGTCTGCTCAGCCCCTCGCGCTGCATCATCATGCGAAAACGTCCGCCGGTGTTGTCGCTGTAAAACACGCAGCCGGGGAAGGCCTGATCGAGAATGCGCATCAGCAGCAGCTCGTCGCCAATCTCCACGATAGTCTGAAACGCCGCTGCCAGGTTGGCGCCGTCGCTGGCCAGCACCGGGGAGCGGAAGCCGACCTGCGGGGCCCGCATCGCCGATCCGATTGATACAGAAAACTCATGATAAAAGCGCCAGTTACGCAGGGACTCACGCATCTGCGACACTTCCGGATAAAGATGCGGTTCGCCGAGCTGTCCGAACACCGATTCGTTCTCGTACAGCGTGCCGCTGTGGGTCACTTTCTCGTGATGCACGTTGTTGAGAAACACCGCCTGGTTCTTACGCTTCATCAGCTGTGATGAAGGCCGACGGTGCTGGCCGCTCAGCCAGATGGACTCCTCTTTGATCACCGGATCGAGCTGAAACTGCGAGGGATAGGGCAGCTTCTCCACAAACCCGACCTGCAGCTCGTATTCGTAGGACTCTGTTTCCACGGCCAGATTCATCCGTCGTAGCTGGTCGCTGCGGGTTTTGCCTGCCCAGAACACCTTCAGAATGCCGCCCTCGTTTGCCAGCGCCTGGGAAAACTGCCCCTGGGCGGCGCTGTGCATCAGATGTATCGCCTTGTAGATATTCGATTTTCCGGTGCCGTTCGGCCCGAAGACGATATTAAGCTGCTCCAGCTCCAGCGACATCTCGCGGATGGATCGGTAGTTTTGAATGTGCAGGGTGTTGATCACAGGCAGGTCCCTTTCGCAGAATAAGCCTGTATATAATCACAGTCTTTGAGGTGAAATGCAAAAAAGAGACGACAGTGAGGATGTCGTCTAAACGGGGTACTGCTTTGGGCCTCTACGGGTCAATGGGGCCTTCGCATTTTTATGATCACTTGACTGCCAGACGCAGACCCAAATCATCAGGATAGGGATCAAAGTAGTTTTGCGTCATCAGATACCGGTCGGGGTATTCGGCCAGGTAGTGCTTCAGCAGCGTGATCGGGGCGAGAATAGGCAACTGTCCGTTGCGATAGTGCAGGATCACGTCGCGCAGCTCGCCGCGCTGGCGGGTGTTCAGCTGGTTACGGAAATACCCCTGGATATGCATCAGCACGTTGGTGTGATTCTTCCGCGAGGCGGGTTTTTTCAGGATGGTCATTAGTTTTTCCCGGTACGCCACGAAGAAGGCGTCCAGGTCTTCCCACTCGTGCAGCGAGGCAACGAACGGGCCGATTTCACGGTAGCCCGCCTGATGGTGCGCCAGCAGCTGCAATTTATAGCGGCTGTGGAAATCCAGCAGCCCACGTCGCGTGAGACCTTTATCGCGCAGCGTGTTTAGCTCGTGCAGGGCAAATACCCGCTCGATAAAGTTTTCCCGCAGCACCGGGTCGTGCAGCCGACCGTCTTCCTCGACGGGCAGCCACGGGTAGGTTTCAAGAAGGGCGGCGGTGAACAGCCCGACGCCCTCCTTGCGGCCCCGGTTGCCGTTTTCATCGTACAGCCGCACGCGTTCCAGGCCGCAGCTTGGGGATTTTGCACAGACGATAAATCCCGACAGATCGCCGATTTTTGGCAGATAGTCCGCCGTGAACTCGGCCATTTTCTGCGTGAGGTCATCATGAGGCGGTTTGCTGAAACGGAGCTGCGTTTCGCCGCTGTCCGTCAGCGTCAGGCGTATGGCCGGGCGAGGCGTCGGCAGACCGATAGCCATTTCCGGGCAGACGGGCCTAAAATTCACCCACTGGGCCAGCTCATCCATGACGAAGCCCATACGCTTGTGTCCGCCGTCAAAGCGAACGGCGGATCCGGTCAAACATCCGCTAATACCGAGCACAGGTTTCGTTGTCATGGTGTAGTCCTCCCGTTCATATAATTAAAACTTACACAACATGACTAATTTGTCCAAGTATTAGCGGAACTATTTTTTTTATTCCTTTAAAATCAACGCGTCTTAACTACCCTTGTAGGTCGAGTAACCGTACTGGCTCAGCAGAAGCGGGATGTGCAGCTTCTCGTTGGTGCGGGTCACGGTAAACAGCACCGGGATCTCCGGGAAGAAGGAGTCCAGCTTTTTGCCGTGGAAGTACTCTGCGGTTTTGAAGGTCACTTTATACACGCCAGGCTGCATGTCCTGATCCTGCGGATAGAGCGATTTGATGCGGCCGTCGTGGTCGGTTTTGCCGTTGGCAATCGGGGTCCATTTGTCCTGCTGCTGTTTCTCCAGCGTAACGGTCACGTCCGATGGCGGCATCCCGGTTTGCTGGTCGAGAATGTGGACGCTAAGCGTGCCGGCAGGGGCGCTAAAGGCAGCAGGGGCAAAGGCCATCGAGGCCAGGATCAGCAGAGGGGCAGTTTTTTTCATGGTGTTTTCCTGTGGAGTTATTCGTTACAGGAAAACGTTAGCATCTGCGGCGTGGGAAAATATTCAACTTTTCGTGAAGATTCCCGCAGGAGAAAATTATCAGAGGATAATCACTTCAAGCGATACCTGCTGCTGCCACTGCTCCACCTGTTTTTTCCGCCCGGCGGTGAGTTTGCCGCTGGTGACCAGAAGCCATTTGCGCTCCGGGAAAATTTCCGGTGCCAGCGCGTCAGGCGGAACCGGCAGGATGTCGATTCGGTGGCCCTGTCCGGTGCGCGTTAAGGCTTCGAGCCAGATCTCGCACGGGTCGTTCAGGTGCCAGCCGCTGAGCAGAATGTTATCGCCCGGCGCTTTTTTATCGCCTTCGAGGCAAAACGAGGTGTAGGCGATGATGATGCCGTCGAGGATCGCACGCAGGGTCATGGCGGCGGCGACGTTGGCCGAGACCTGGCCGCGCAGCGGGCGCAGCACGTTCGCGACCAGCTCCGGCCTGGGGTATTCGCGTCCGGCGTCGTAAATCATCTGGCGCAGGGACTCGACCTTGCCGTCCTGCAGGCGTTGCAGCATGTTCTGCTGCAGGGTTTGCCAGTTGTTGGTCCGACCCGGCGTCGGGCGCTCCAGCAGAGGTTTGACCTGGCCGATCGGGACGCCTTTTTTGACCCAGTCGAGAATTTTTAGCGCCTGCTGGACGTCCTCGTCGCTGTACTGGCGGTGGCCGCCCTCCGTGCGCTGTGGCTTGAGTAAACCATAGCGACGCTGCCACGCCCGCAGGGTGGTGGCGGTGATGCCGCTGAGTCTGGCGAATTCGCCGATGGAGTAAGCCATGTCCGTGTCCAGAGTGGAGGAATACTCTCAATATACTACGAATTTTCCCGAACGGGATGAAGCGCCGAAACGGTGCACTACACTTAACGTCCAACCGTGCAAATGAAAGGAATTCTCATGAAGCTATGGCCTGTTGTGACCGGTGTTGCCATTGCGCTGACGCTGGTCGCCTGTAAATCCCCTACGCCGCCGAAAGGCGTGCAGCCTATCACCAACTTCGAAGCCAGCCGCTATCTCGGCAAATGGTACGAAGTCGCCCGGCTGGAAAATCGCTTTGAGCGCGGGCTGGAGCAGGTAACCGCTACCTACGGCAAGCGTAGCGACGGCGGCATCAGCGTGCTCAACAGGGGCTACGATCCGGTGAAGAACAAGTGGAACGAGAGCGAAGGCAAAGCGTACTTTACCGGCGAGCCAACCACCGCCGCGCTTAAGGTGTCCTTCTTCGGCCCGTTCTACGGCGGCTATAACGTGATCAGGCTGGACGATAAGTACCAGTACGCCCTGGTCAGCGGCCCGAACCGCGATTACCTGTGGATCCTGTCGCGCACGCCAACCATTCCGGATGCGGTGAAGCAGGATTACCTGAACACCGCGCGCAGTCTGGGCTTCCGGGTTGACCAGCTGGTGTGGGTGAAGCAGTAGCCCCTACTGGTAGGAAAACGTAATGCTGGCCAGCGCGTTGGCCGAGCCGGGGACCAGTTCACCGGTTCTGATGTACTGCGCCTGGAACGGTAACGTGAGCGTCTGCGCCGCCGTGGTGCTCTGGATAAAGAACTGGCCGGTCGTGCCCGCGGCCGAGCTGTCTGGCCCCATCGTCAGCGGCCCGCTGCCGTTGTAGAAAAACTGCACCCCAACGCCGGACGCCGTTGAGTCTCCGGTCAGGGTCACCACCGACGAGGTGTTCGACGGCGTGGTCTGATCGGTCATCACCGCGTGAACCGCCACGTTCGCGTCGCAGGTCAGGCCGACGGTAAACGTTCCCGATGGCGACGTGCTTCCCACCGTGGGCAGGGTACGCATATCGATGGTGCCCAGCGCCACGCTGGCGTTTTTGCTGCCAACCGTACATCCGCTGGCGGTTACCGTGATGCTGGTCGGGCTGATAATCACCTGCGCCGTTTTCGTTTCGTTGTTATAGGCGGTGAGCACCGCGGCGTTGATGGTCGGGATGTTATAGACGCCGGATTTCAGGGCGGCACCGGTTTTAATAAAGGTGACCTTTGCAGACCAGCCCAGATCCTGAGCAAACCCGCTGGTGCCCTCTGCCGGGTAGCTTTGCGTGATACCGGTTTGCAGGGGAATGTATTTTGTTCCCTTAAAATCCTTCAGCCCGATGATATACCCCACGCCCGGTACGCCGGTCTCAAAAACGGTGTAGTTCACCCCGTCGACTGTGACCGTCGCACCGCTCGTGATGGCGCTGCTGCTGGGCTGCAGCGTGCCTTTGTTGCAGGTAAAAACAATCCCGCACCAGAACACCTGCTGCACGCTGGCGGTGGCGCTCCAGGTCGAGCCGATAATGCTGCCCGGCACCACGGAATCCGCCGGCCCGCTGTAGGTCATAGGCTGAGGGGAGAGCGTAATGTCCGATTTCCAGTCCAGAGCCTGCACGCTGGCGCAGAAAAGTAATCCGCCGAGAAGAAATAATAAACGCATCATAGATACTCCGTTGTCCATGTGGCGAAGGCTGACACATCGCCAGCGCTGACGGATGCGCCGGTGGCTACCAGCTGCGCGTAAAAGGTCATCTGTACGCTGTCATCCCCCGCCATTCCGTACGCGGCGGTTTGTGTGTTCAGGGGAATGAGCCCGCTCTCTTTATTGAGGATCTGCACCGCCACGCCGGTAGCGCCACCGTCAGCAATTTTCAGAAGCTGCGGGTTGTCATCATCCGGCGTTCCGCTGAAGCGAATTTTTACGCCAGCAAAGGTTGGCCCGCACGCTTCAAGCCTGAGCGTAAAGGGCGTTTTGATATTGCTGACGGCTCCGGCGCGGTTGAACTGCTTGATGCCAATGGTGCCCAGCGGCACGTTTTGCACCTCAGAGCCCTCTGCAACCACGCAGGTGTTGCCAATCACATTGCCGGTGACGGAGACCAGCACGTCATACCCGCGAACGGGGAGAGCGAAAACCAGCAGTGCGATGCAGCCGATCCGGAACGTTACTGACATACCACCTCCTGAGAATAGAGACCGGTGCGGGCGTTATAGTTCTGCTTGTTTAAGGCGTAGGTAATGGCGCAGCGCTGGCGGCTGCCGCGGCCCCACACGGCGTTCAGCGTGCCCTTCTCTGACAAACCGGAGAGATACAGGCTGCCGCCATCGCCGACGATGCCGCTGGTTTTGTCATCATCGAGCGAGACCAGCGTGCCGAAGGGGAGCACGTCGTTGCCGTGACGCACGATAAACATCGCTTTAGCCCCCTGGTGCGTGATGAAGGTGGCGCGAACCAGGGCACCGTCGGTAGGCGTTTTGTTGGCGATGGCGTTTTCCAGCTCCACGTCATTGCCGGCGGTCGTCACGTCCAGCGCGACCTGGTTGACGCGATACGGCGTGGCGTACGGGATCACCGCGTAGCCCCGGCCGTCCGTTTTGATGCCCTTATGGTTAAGCACGGCGACGTTGCTGGCTCCCGGCGCTTTTACCAGAATGTTGGTGTTCCCGAGCGGCTGGCTCAGCGTCAGGCCATCTTCATGCACTACCGCGCCGCCGCTGATGCCGTAGCTGAGGTTGCGGGAGTCGCTGGCGTAGCTGTAGCCCAGGTTGTAGTCTCCCCACGCGCCTTCGTACTGCAGGGTGGCATCGCCGCCGTAGTGCTGTCGGGAGCTGTAGCGCTGGTTGACGCTATAGAACAGGTTTTCCTGGTCCGGCAGGTAGCCGCTCACGCCCGTGCTGGTGGTTGTGCCGGTGGAGTCCGCATGGGTCGTGGTAAAGCGCGCGCGGGTCGACAGCGTCGGGTTGCCCAGCGGGACCGAAATTGACATCGACAGGATGTTATCTTTCTTGTCGTCATACAGGCTCGAGCTTCGCTGGACGCTGACGCCAAGCGACACGTTGCGAAACGTGGCGTTCCACGCAAACTGCAGGCTTTGCGTGGTATTTGACGTGTTCCAGTAGGTCTGCTGATCCCACGACAGTGACAGCGAGCCATATTGTCCCATCGGCTGCGACAGCAGCAGCTGGTTTTTTGCCTTGCGCGACATGCGCAGGTTGTACACGTTGTCGTAATGGGTGGTGACGGTGCCATCGTCTTCCACCGTCTGCTTTGGCGATCCGCCCGACATCCCTTTGTACGTGGTGTCGCTGAGGGTATAAAACCCTTTCGTGGAGTAGCGCAGCGAGAAGAAGTTAACCCGCGTGCCAATGTCGTTCAGCAGCTTGCTGTAGCGCAGGCGCACCGAATCACCGGTATAGTGCCGATCGTCCGCCAGCTGGCTACGGGCGTGGGTCAGGTCGATGGAGTAGGCGCCAAAGCGGCCGAGGTTTTGCCCAAACCCGAGGGCCAGGCCGTTATAGCTATCGGCAAACTGCGCCCCGCCGTAAAACGTCAGGCCGTATCGCCAGCCGTAGAACAGTTCACCCTGCGCGAAAGAGGGCGAATCCTGATTGCCCGTCGGACGGTATTTCCCGGCGCCGAGGGCATATTTCACCTGTCCGTTACGCACCAGGTTCGGCACGCTGGCAAAGGGAAGCGTGTATTGCGTTTTGCTGCCGTCGTTCTCCTGAATGGTGACCGCCAGATCGCCTCCCGAGGAGGTCGGGTAGAGATCTTTCAGTACAAACGCCCCCGGCGGGACGGAGGTTTGATAGATGATGTTGCCGTTCTGGCGAACCGTGACCGTGGCGTTGCTGCGCGCGATGCCCCGGACTTCAGGCGCATAGCCGCTGAGGCTTGCGGGCAGCATGTTGTCATCGGTTTTCAGGGCGATACCGCGCAGGCCCACGGAGTCGAACACCTGCGCCGAGGTGTACGTTTCCCCGGCATACACCTGCGCGCGCAGGGCGTGAATATCGCGCTGCAGCCAGGTCTGCACGTGGGTAAGCTCATTGCTGTCTTTGGTCCACGTGGTGAAATCACGCAGCCGCCACGCGCCCAGGTTGACGCCGCTGTTGAGGCTCGCAAACAGCTGCTGCTCACGCGTGCGCGTCTCGCCGCGATACTCATTGTTCGAGCCATTGACCACGTAATTCAGCCACGCGGCAGGAATGCCCGCCTCCCAGCTTTCCGGGCTGACGTACCCGCGCGGCAAATTTCGCATCGCACTTTGCGGTACGGTGAAGCTCAGGGTGAGCGTCTTCTGGTCCAGATCAAACTGCGTATCCGCAAACGCCTTCGTTAAGAAAATGCAGCGCTGCGCCAGCGGCAGCGCTCCGCCCTTCGCCTGATGGCTATCGATGCCCAGCGCGGCGAATTGTTCAGGCGTGAGGCAGGGCAGCGCTTCACCCGTGCTGTCTTCAGCAAGGCGGAACGTGACGTTTCCCGTGAACGCATAATTCGTATTGATATACACGTTGAGATTGTAATCACCCGGCGGCAACGCGCTCCCGGCGTTGACCCAGGCGAGATCGGCGCTGTTTGCGCTCTCGCCGTTGAGGAACGCGGGGTTAAATTGCAGCTCGCTTTCAGCAGCCACGGCTTGCCGAATCACCAGGGAGATCACCGTGGCGCACAGGATTTTTATTTTCACGTGGTCACGCCTTACTGTTTTTATTATTGGGATAACGACGCGCGCGTGGCGGGGGTCCATGCCCCGTAATCGTTAATGGTTTGATAGCTCATGCTGCTCGCGTGGCTGAAGCGTTCAGCCAGCGTCACGCTGCCTTTCGGGGGCACCATCACCGGCTGCACCGGCATACCGTCAATTTTCACGTTGATGGTGGTGAGGTAGTACGGCGTTGGGTTACTGAGCGTCACTTTTCCGGCACGGTAGGCACCGGCCAGTTTTTTCCACGCCTCTCGCGGGGGCTCACTGAGTCCCTCCGGGCGATAAAAGACCTTGATGCGGTTAGCCGATGCAAACTGCAGCGTATTCCCGGCGCCGCTTTTCGCCTGCTGGGGGATGGCTTTGACCGTCATCCAGTAAAGCGTCTCCCGATCCGCTGGCAGGGCTTTGCCGTTAAACATGATTTTCACCGCGCTTTCGCTGGCCGGTTTTATGACGTAGAGCGGCGGCGTGATCGCGAAGTCGTTGGTGCGTTCGCCTTTCTCATTCTCCATCCACGACTGGATGAGGAACGTGGCGTCGGGATGGGTGTTTCTCACCTGCATCATGGCCTGGCTGGTGGCGCTGGAGTAGACCAATCGCGTTGCGCCCAGCCCCACGCCGCCGGCATAGACGGCGGAGGAACATAACGCGCCCGCCAGGCAAATCCATGTGTTTACGCGCATAGTGTTACTCCTGAAAGATAAAACAGGCCCGGCTCGCAGACCGGGCCTGAAGATTACGAATAGGTCACTGTGTAGGTTGCGACGGCGCTGGCATCACCCGCGGTGGCGCCGCCCTTCGGCGAGTAATATTTCGCGCTGAAGTTCAGGGTGTTGGCACCCTTACGCAGAGGGATGGCCGAAGCGGGTTCACCCAGCTTCACCACGTTGCCCTGCTCGTCATAAAGGCGAATAGCCACGTTTTGCGCAGAGTTGGCGCTGCCGTTTGCCCCGACGGACAAGCTATTAACATCGGAAGTGTCCGGCGTGCCGGTGAAGGTGACGGCCACGGTTGTGGCGGCAATCGGGTTCTCATCCGTAGAGGCTGAGGTATCGGCGATTTCGCAATCTTCCAGGGTGATGGCAAACGCTTTTGCCGTGCTGGCTTCGCTGCCGGCGGTCGCCAGCGTTGCGGTACGCACTTCACCCATATCCACGTCAATGTTGGCGCTTCCTGCGCTGATGGCGCAGGCGGAAGTCACCACTTTGCCGCTAAAGTTCACCGTGCCGCCGCTGGTGCCGGCAGCCAGGGCCGTGCCCGCTGGCAGTAATGCCGCAATAGCGATCGCGAGCAGCGTTTTATTATTGAATTGAGCTTTCATTGTCCTGATTCCATTATGGTGTTATGTCGAGATTTGCTCTGAAAGCAGCAGGTCTAACTGGTTAAAAAGACCAGCAAATCTGTCTTGTTCCTGAGCCCGAGTTTTCTTATCGCTGAGCTTTTTAACGCGCTGACACGACGGTAAGAAAGCTGCTCTGTTTCGGCGATGTAACGCATATCCAGACCCTTTCGCAGTTCCTTCAATACCCTCCATTCACCCGGCGTCAGCGATAACGCCGTGGGTTTTTTTATTGGGCGATAACGGCTATCGACCATTTTTAATACGCTGGCTCGCCAGTGATAAAGCGGGTCCTGCAGCGAGAGATAGGCGTCTATTTCACCGCGTATCCACAGCCAGGAATTTGCCGGTGCGGAATACATGCAAATAAGTACGTCGGGATAAAGGACTTTCATCTTCCTGATATATTTCAGGCAGTCATATCCGGCGTGATATTTCTCCATGCCGGATAAAAAAATCACGTCTACCGGTGCGGCCGCGAGTATCGTTTCGATCTCCGCGTAATTATCGATCGATGCCGTAATCTGCATAGCCGGGACAATATTTTTTAATAACGCGGCGATCCCCTGGCGCGCAAAGTGATCTCCACCCAATAGCGCGATATTTAAATGACGTGTGTTGTTGAGCTTATTCGCCATGTCATTCCCTCGATTTATAATTGTAATGAGACTCGTCTGTCTGGCAGAACGATGCCTGTATTTTCGAAGCAATTAAGCATTGCACGGTGTGAGCCCACTATACTCAGGGCGTAAAAGAGGTAACCTGAATTAATCTTAATTTGTTTTAAGTACGGTTTAGGTGTAGCGTCAATTTCTCCTCGCTGAACCGGCTTTTGCTTATCTGCCTGAAAATAATCATACCGATAGTTTTTATTGAAAAGTTAGCTTTAATAAATGTTTTGTAAGGAAATAGTCTGGGGGCGTCATGCGACGCGGGTTGTTACTGACGGTGACTAACAGTTCCGTGCCGAAATTGTTAATTAAGACGACAGGTTTCGAATGGGGCATAATTTCGAAACCCGCCGGGAACGCCCGTCCTCTCTCCTTTTTGTTAAAAAAACAAATTAAGGGTGCTGAATAATTCAGACAATGATGGCTAAACCGTTCAACGGGCGGATTTGTCGAGTTTTGTCAGTGTCAAGACAGCTTTAAATAGCGGTTAAGAAAACTTTAGACCCGTCAGATAAAGAGAAAGGAAAAATAAGAATTTTCGCCAGGCGCCAGGATATACAGTTGCGCATTTATCCGTCACATTAATCCTTACACAGGCGAGGGATACGCATGTTAACCGTGAAGGGAATCTACTGGAGCAACAGGCGTTGACCGGAGGTATTTAGCCCATTCTATGCATAAGCATTACATTATTAATGGCCTGGTAGAGTTTCATCCAGCGGCCAGCACATTACGCGATCTCAACAATCCTGACCGGGTGGTGGTATTAAATTCCCCGGCGGGGCGCTGTTTGTTGTTATTAATAGAAAGAGTCGGAAGTATTGTGACTCAACAGGAGTGCATGGATATTGTCTGGCAGCGCCGGGGGATGCTGGTTTCGCCTAATACCTACTACCAGAATATTTCTATTCTGCGTAAGGGGTTGAAGAAAGTGGGGTTTGAAACCGATCCGATTGTCACTATCCCGCGGATTGGACTGACGCTCGCAAGCGATACGCAAATCACCGTTAAAGAGACGCAGCCGCAGGCTGATGAGGAAGAACGTGCTGCTCCGGATCTCTGCGAAGAGACCGTCGCCCCGACCGACTCGACGCGCCGCTTCTGGCTGCCGGGCGCGCTGGTGCTATTGCTGATGCTGGCTGGCGTGAGCGTTATCAGCCATAACCTGCTGCATGACAGCTATTTCGTCGACGGGTACCGCTTCGCGATGAAGATGGGCGATTGCCAGCTCTATTTTTCTCGCGATATTGAAACGCAGCGCGACCGGGATAAAGCCCTGGCCTATGCCGCCCCGTTTAAGGACCAGTGCGCGAACTATCCCTGGGTGTACGTCAGCGGATACATCCTGCTGCCTCGCGCGTCGGTCATTCGCTGTGACAGGCCGATGACGGAACCCAACCGCTGTATGTCCGATTATTTTATAGAGGATCGCTAGTATGGTTCGCTACCGTCAAACGCTTGTTGCGCTCTGCCTGTGCCTGCTGATGGGGGCTGTCGTGGCGGCGTATTACCTCTGGCATCGCCATTACATTCAGCCCTTTTCCTGTCAGGCGAACTTTATTCAGCATCACCGTGATGAGACGCTCTCTCTGTGGCTGAATTACACCGTGGAGGGTAACAGCGGAATACTCAGCATGAATGGCCGGTTGAAAAGCGATCCCACGAAGACCCTGAATCGCAAAGTTTTCTTTCAGATTGAGCGCAAAGACAGCGTCTATAATCTGACATCCATACGCAATATGAAATTTCCGGACGACAACATCAGCGACAGCTGGCTGGAGAAGTACGAGCCCTTATTTTTTATCTATCCGAATAAGAATATTTATATGCGTATTAAGAAACAGCAGAATGAGAATTATTTATTTATTCTGGGGACGCTGCCGACCTATGTGTGCCACACGTCAAAAAACGGATAGCGACAGGGAGAAATGTTTTTAAGTTTTTGCGGGCATCATTTATGCTTGATTTAACAGCCAGGACCTATCTTAGGAAAATATAACAGCAACAATAATGTTGCGATAATGTAATTATTCTTCGGCAAGTTAATGAAAAATATAATTGATGATAGCGTCAGAATGACGCCTGCACGGAATAAATCCCTGCATATGGGTTTACTCCTGTGGCCCCATTTCTCGCTTTTCGCATATTCAGGATTAATAGAGGCGTTACGCATTGCATCCAGCGTCCAGAAGCGTAGCCAGAAAATACGCTTTAAACTCAGTCATATAAGCACTTATCCCGACTTACCGGTAGCGAGCAGCTCAGGGCTCAGCTTGCGGCCGGAGGCCGCCCATGCGCCGCCCGGTGACTTCGACTATATTGCGGCGATCGGCGGGGGTCTGGAGCATCTTCACCAGGGACACCGTGGCGACAGAGCGTTTCTCACGGATGCTTATCACAACAACGTTCCCCTGATAGGTATTGGTACCGGCAGCTTTATTCTGGCGGAGGAAGGCCTACTGAACGAGCGCCGCGCCTCGATTCATCCTCATCACCATGACGTTTTCACGCAACGCTTTCCGCAGGTTTATGCTGAGCAAGGCCTCGATTTTATCGACGAAGGCGATTTGCTGACCTGCCCGGGCGGGATCTCAACGCTCACCCTGGTAACGGCGCTTATCCGAGCCCACGGGGGAGACGACATTGCGGCCACCACCTCCCGGCGGCTGTCCCTTCCTCCGCATGACGCCGCCACGCCGCGGCCCGCGAATATCGCCATGATCCCTGATTCACGGCTGCGCAGGGCGGTGACGATCGTCGAACAGTATCTGACTCACCCGCTGAACGCCGCCAGGCTCGCGCAGGACGTTAAGCTGAGCGAGCGCCAGCTTAACCGCCTGTTTCACGCCGAGTTTGGCAAAACGGCGCGGGAATTTATTCGCAGCGCCAGGCTGCGCTATGCCTGCTGGCTGCTGAAAAACTCTCAGCAAAGCGTTACGGATATTGCGCGACGGATGCGGTTTAGCGACTGCGCCCACTTTATTCGTCATTTTCAGACCGAGTACGGCTGCACGCCGGGGGTATGGCGCACGTCGCAGAACTGATGCACCTATTTCGTGCTTTCTTCGTAGGGTATTACTGGCTCGCCTGGATAGACTTCCGTTAAAAGCCTAACGGAGGGAAGACGACATGAACTGGCAGCCTTTTCGCGGCGATGCACCGGAAAATATGACGATTTTCAGCGCGTCATTTCCCGACGTCAGCGACCAGTGGCCGATGAAAGACGACGCTGCCCGCGAGATCGCCTCCCTTGACCGCGCCCTGAAAGCCGAGCCAGCGCTCCGGCCCCCGAGGGTGGAATACGACGAAGGGGGGCAAGCCGTGCTGGTTCCCCAGAACCGCTATTCCGAACAGGCCTTCCGCAACCGCCCGGCGCTCACCGCGTGGCGCACCCGGCTGGTGCCCTCCGCGCTGGCGCTGTTTGTGGTGCAAAACCCGCTGGAAGATCGCCTGCCCGACGGCACGAAAATGGACAGCGACAGCCGCCAGTGGTTTATCCACGCTAACGATGCGATTGGCGTGCGCTCCCGCGCCAGAGTGCTGGCCGCGCTGGTGGATAAGTACATTCATAATGAGAGCGAGAACAACTGGGTCAGCCTCGCGAGCGGTGCCGCCATCCCGGTGCTGGAGGCGCTGCGCGAAGCAAAGCTCGACGGCCAGCAGGTCTATCTCACGCTGGTGGACAAAGACCCGGTGGCGCTCAGCTGGGCCGAAACCATGGCGGCGCAGGAAGGGATTGTGGTGGGCGAACAGCTGACCCTGCTCAGGCGCAACCTGCTCCATACGCTGGTGCGTAACGAGGACCTGCTGCTGGAGCTGGGCGAGCAGCAGGCCGAACTGGTCGACGCGCTGGGGATTTTCGAATACTTCAACGATACCGACGCGGTGATTTTTCTCCAGCGCGCGCTGCGGCTGGTCAAGCCCGGCGGGGCGGTGATTGTGTCGAACATGCTGACCAGTAGCCCGCAAATTGACTTTGTGCTGCGGGGGATCGGCTGGGAGGATATTTACCCGAGGTCGTTACAGCAGCTGCAGGATATCCACCTCGCGGCGGGCGTGCCGGTGGAAAACGTCACCGTGGTGGTGCCGAAGGATGGGGTGTACGCGGTGATGGAGATTAGGGTAGGGGATGAAAAACCGCACGGTCAGTTCCCTCTCCCTGAGGGAGAGGGTGAGGGGGGGAACAGACCGCAAAGCGTGGCTTGAAATAGTTCGGTCTTCCAATCATGATCCACCCATGAAAATCTAAACCGCACACCCCACACACTTCGAACGTCTGGTCGCGATCTGGGAATCCTCTGTTCGCGCCACCCATCACTTTTTACAGGAAAGCGATATTGCGGCGCTGCGCCCATTCCAGTCACTAAGGAATCTGCTGGCGCAACGATTACTGCCGGTATTGGTGTCGCGCAGCTGGTGGATGTAGCGCCGCAGATCACACATGCAATGGATAAGGCACAGGACAATATCTCCAGTGGCGATACCATCCGCATCGTGTTCGGTGTTGCCACGGTAGCAATTGCATTATTCATCGCCAGGTCTCAGGTCCGCAAACACAAGAAGGGGATCGCGTAATGCTTCTTGGCCTTTATATTAAGGCCAGGCAGTACCTGTTGACGGCTGCGGTCGTCTTCATGGTGCTTGCTGGTGCCTATTACCTCGGTGGTCGGGCTGCTCGCCGGCCAATGGAAATTAAAGCAGAGCGCGAAGACAACAAGCGCCTGCAATACACACTGGATGTGAAGAATGACATTATCAATGCTGTCCGACGCTCGGATGATGCTACGCGTTGAGATTGAATGCGTGATTGAGCCACCAGCCACAGTGGTGCTGTTCTGCGATGCGGCAAACCCTATTTACGTAAGCCATAACGATCAGCTAACGCAGGAAACAAAACGTGGGCTCCTTTTCCACAACGTTCAAGGTGCTACATTGTGCCATAGGGAGAAAAGACCCCGCTAAGTCACGTTGTCACAGTGGCGTCTCGGCATACACCAGAGACGCTATTTTCCCTTTGCGCAAAAGGCTTTTCGCGGTTTTGTGGTTGCATATTACTGTTCTATTATGTAGATTTAATAGACAGCTGACGATGGCGTCAACTGACTTGATAGGTTCCACATGGGTGGAGCAATTGCCATGAGACACATGGGTGTCCGGGCTAAGGTGGGTATATGTTACACGCACAAGCTAAAACGAAGAACCAGCGCTCGATTCAGACCATTCGTGATAATACGAGTGTAATCGCGAGTTTTGAGCCTCGTTCAATGTTTCCTGACACTGTTGAAGTGCGTAGGATGCTGAACCGTACCCAGAAGGATTCGCAGCACTTCATCGTTACTCTGAAAAGCGACCTCAAGCGAGCAGTGGACACGACTGTTGTTAAGCCATTTGCGGAGATCGCCATTCGTGGTGAGAACCTACGCTTTACCGTGAAGCCTGAAAAGCAATATCCAAACCTGTCCTTAAACGACGATGTTATTGTAATGATTGAAACATCCGTTGCAGATTTCATGGAGAAGCATTTTTCTGCTCACGTTAACCGCCGTGAAGCTAAAAATCAGGATTGCAAAAAGGAATGGCACCTTCTCTAATCGGCGACAATTACGCCAAAGATCTTTCCCAACTCCCGTCTTTCCCTGGCGGGAGTTTTATTTCTCACACATCATGTTTCATTCTGCCTGACGACGTCGTCATCCTGCGCTTAACGGAAACAACCTACGATAGCGCCGATTATGATCACATCGCGGTAGTAGAAGAAGTTTCCTTCACCGATGCTGAGTTCATTGCCAGCCACATCGACGACTTGCGTGACAACGACGGGTTGGAGGACAGTGAGATCGTTGATCACATCCTGTCTCTGGAGATGGAGGACGAGGGCAAATCTGAAGTGATTGCTCGATTTGCTTATGACAACTTCTCTTTCTTAGACCCAAACGGGAAACCAGCAGAGGGTAAGCAAATCCGAGGTGCTTATGTTAC
This sequence comes from Enterobacter sp. 940_PEND, assembly GCF_001059415.1. Classification (NCBI taxonomy): domain Bacteria; kingdom Pseudomonadati; phylum Pseudomonadota; class Gammaproteobacteria; order Enterobacterales; family Enterobacteriaceae; genus Enterobacter; species Enterobacter sp. 940_PEND. The sequence continues at coordinate 66,114 of NZ_JUMS01000043.1, read as the reverse complement.
TCCCGAACGAGCAGGTGCTGGTTTGGCGGGTCAGATTTATCGTCATCTGACGGAAGTCCACAAACATCTCATCTGCGATAACACTCAAACAGTCTATGGGGCAGCCCTGTGGGCAAATACAGTTCGCAATGTTGCTGGCCGAGTTGATATCTACAACGCAGCTAAGCATGAGTATGTCGAAGAGCTAGGGGAAGGCGCCAGAGGAGTAAATGGCTTCATACCTTGGGACATCGGGAAACTACACCCCTCATCGTTGGGCAAGTGGCAGCAATATCCCTTCAATCCGAACATTCAGCAATGCTATTACTTGGTATTAATCATTTCAGCTTAAAGAAACCCGCTTCGGCGGGCTTTTTATTTCCCAATATTCAGCGCTTTGCCTATAAAATGGCCTTTACACCGTGGCCGCTCAGCATTAGCCTAATATGCACATAACAAAACAATTTGTTTTCACATAATTATTATTTCGTATAACAAGGAAATAAAAATTGCTAAGATCATTGTGATTGGCGGTACCAAAGATGGCTCCGGTAAGTCTAGGGTTGCGCAGCAGGTAGCTGGTGCGCTGGTTCTTAAAAAGCAGAAGAAATGTCATTTGACCGACATTGATGGACAAACGGCAGACTTCTGCCGTTTTTATTGGGATTAACTATGAAAAAACCTAAATCATCTACAAGTAAAAAAATCTTAACGGCATTGGCTGTCGCAATCGTAGTAGTTGGCCTTATGATGATATTTTTCCCGGATAAATATCAAAATTCACCCTTGGCTTTCGGGCTGTGTTACATTTTGGGATCATTTTTTGCTTCGGTTTTTCAAAGAGCATCAATCAAGAAGACGGAAAATTTGAAAGAAGAAGTTGATATGAATTTCGATATTCTTTACACCTCTCGAAAGGTGAAAAAGGGTCATAAAATCATATTGATGAGCAAGGTTGAACGTGAGTTAACTAAAATAATTCATGATGAAACCTTGGGTAAGGAAATAAATAAGGAGAGAAGGGATGTGCTTTTATCTCTAGTGCACAAATATGGAAAGCAAGGTATTGTCATTGACAATGAAGAAATAAATAAAATCCTCAGGGCTAGTGGTGATTCATTAGACTCTATTTCTGAAAAAGAAGCCAAAGACAATGACAAACTAAAAAACCAGACAGTAACACAATTATTCTTAGTTTCAAAAAGGCAAGAACTGTTTATGGCTAAAAACATAGCTATATTCAGTACTGCTTTCTCTGCAGGTTGCGCATATTTTTACTTTCCAGACCTTAAGCTCATTAGTTTAGTTCCAGCCTTCTTATATTTCGCTCTGTTGATTAAGGAAAAGATATTAACCTACAGAGTTGAAATGGGTTATTTTGGTAAAAATAAATCTGAAGCTATTCAGTTATTGATATTTATTGAGAAAAATAAAGAGAACCTGGACCTAAACGGCTCTGGCGGTAGTAAAAGAAAGATATTTAAAGCAACAGTCATTGAGGAACGCCGTGTTCCGGTGGGAGGAATTGAGGGTGTTTATCAATGAATAATGATGATGCAACTAAACTAGCAAATAGAGCATTAGACATAATGTTCTTTAATTACCCTATAAGAAGTGCTGTAGGGGTAGTTTTAGGATTAATTATCTGGTTAGGTTTTGATGCTTATCCGGTATTGTTTGAGCTTCTAAGAGCAACAAACGGTAAAAGTACGAAGTTCTTTTTCTCTTTAATTGGATACTTACTCGTCCATAGCAAAACCGTAATAGAGGGCTTTACAGGTAAGATATTGAGTGAGGACATGACACAAACCTTGAGCTTTATTGAAAAAACCGGACTTTCTAAAGCTCAGAAGGATCTGATGTATGTTGAGGCAGTTACCAAATACATAAAAGCTCTGGACAAAAATGATCTGGAGGAGAAAAAAAAGGAAATCGCCGAAGATTAAAGTGGACCTGCTTCTGTATAAATGATTAAGATCAGCATATTTAAATATACGGAAGCAGGTTGCTTTTAACCACCATAACCCAGCCTCGTCACCACCAAACTCCCTTATTGCTCAACGCCTATCTGCCTAACCTCAAGGTCGTGATCGCTCGCGATGACGCAGGCGTTATTCACGGCTTTTTAGGCGTGGATGAAAACCGCATTGAAATGCTGTTTGTTGATGACGCGAGTCGCGGGAAGGGGGTTGGGAAATTGCTGCTGCAACTCGCCATCGAAGTGTTCGGCGCGAATGAGGTGGACGTGAATGAGCAGAACCCGCAGCGCGTCGCGTTTTATCGCCATATGGGGTTTGAGCAGGTCGGACGCTCGGAACTGGACGGGCAGGGGAATCCGTTTCCGCTACTACATATGCGGATGGGTGAATGAATATTAACTTAACGCAGAAATCATACTTTTTAGATATGAAATGCAACGCGTTTTCCTGTGGGAAGTTCAATGTCGATATGAAGTTTCCCCCCCATTGCCTCAATGTAGCGCTTAAGCGTGGCAATTTTGAGTTCATTTCCACGTTGCTCTAGCTGTGTTACTGCGGGCTGACTCACCCCCATCAGGTCGGCAACATTTTTTTGCGAAAGTCTCAGCTCTTCACGTAAAAGTTGCAGACCCGTCTCGAGGATCATTTCATCTGCCATCTCTTTAATACGTTGTTGGCTTTCCGGTGAACGTGACGCAATCACTTCATTTAAGGTTTTCACTTGGTTGCCTCCAGGCTTGTCAGATGGAAGGAAAATTCGGCATCTGCGATGCGAATCATTTTTCATAAAAGGCTTTGTCGTTACTCTTATCGCCCGCGCAAAGCACAATGGCCTGACGGACAGGATCAAATGCGAAGAAAGCACGTATCGGACGTCCAGCATATTGAATACGTAATTCTTTCATATGGTTATACCGTGAGCCTTTAACTGTATCAGCATAGGTCCGTGGAAGACGTGGTCCATATTTTTGCAGATTTAGCAGGTCTGCCAGTACCTTATCCTGTAATCCTTCGTCCTGTTCAAGCAGCCATTGCTCGAATACCTTTCCGAACAGAATCGTCCACATACTTTCGTCCATGATAAGCTGTAGCTTATAAAAAGAATATAAGCTGTAGTTAATAAATGCAATGGCTGTCATCGATAGCCAGGCTGTTAGTGGCAAGAGTATGACAAAGTTGAGGTATCAAACGGGATCGTGCAGTTAAGAAATTGCGAGGCGCTTTCCAGCGTTTTTTCTATTCATGTTGACGTGTATTCTTTCGAGATTATAGCGATCTATCTCTCTGAAAATTGGTGTTTTCCTAACTAGTGAACTATCCGGGATAACCGGATAGTTGAATGTTAATCAACTTTGCGACCAGAAAAATTTTTCATGAGATGCCCATTAATAGTTCGAACATCTTTACCTTACAGAATTTAAATGAATAAGTGATCATGTTCACATAAGGTGACTGGAGTGTGGGAATTTATTTATTAATAAAGTTTTTATTAAAGCGGATGGCATTTTTGGCGGAAGATCACAGGAGTCGAACCTGCCCGGGAACGCTGGCGTCCCCAACTGGATTTGAAGTCCAGCCACCTCACCGGAGATGACGATCTTCCGCGCCTGCATTGCTACATGGAGGCGGGGCGCATTATAGCTACTTTCAGGCATTTACCACATACCCCGACACACTTTTTTCACCTCTCTTTTGACCTGTACCCCCTTGTTTCAGTTAATTCCTAAGAAAATCCTCATGTTAGCCCCTCGTGCTTCCAACATTTACCGCGATCACAAAAAACAAGAAACGTAATCTGCTAACCAGAAAACGCAATACCCGCTCCTGAAACAATGGTTTAAAACTCTGTAACCGGTCTCAGCGCCCCCTACAGCGTGAAGGATAAAAAAGATGAGCGAAGTATTGTCAGTAAAAGAGAAGATCGGCTACGGCATGGGAGACGCCGCCAGCCACATCATTTTTGATAACGTCATGTTGTACATGATGTTTTTCTACACCGATATTTTCGGCATTCCCGCCGGGTTTGTTGGCACCATGTTCCTGCTGGCGCGCGCGCTGGATGCGATCTCCGACCCGTGCATGGGGCTAATTGCCGACCGCACCCGCAGCCGCTGGGGCAAGTTCCGTCCGTGGATTTTGTTCGGCGCCATCCCGTTCGGCATCGTCTGCGTGCTGGCCTACACCACGCCGGACCTCAGCCTCAACGGCAAAATGGTTTACGCCGCCGTTACCTACACCCTGCTGACCCTGCTCTATACCGTGGTCAACATTCCCTACTGCGCGCTGGGCGGTGTGATCACCAACGACCCGACGCAGCGTATCTCCCTTCAGTCCTGGCGCTTCGTGCTGGCGACGGCGGGCGGCATGCTCTCCACGGTGCTGATGATGCCGCTGGTGAACCTCATTGGCGGCGACGATAAGGCGTTCGGCTTCCAGGGCGGGATCGCCGTGCTGTCGGTGGTCGCGTTCCTGATGCTGGCGTTCTGCTTCTTTACCACCAAAGAGCGCATTCAGGTGCCGCCGAGCACCACCTCCATGCGGGAAGACCTGCGCGACATCTGGCACAACGATCAGTGGCGCATCGTCGGGGTGCTCACCATCCTCAACATCCTCGCCGTCTGCGTGCGCGGCGGCGCGATGATGTACTACTGCACCTGGATCATGGGCTCGCCGGAGGTGTTCGTCGCCTTCCTCACCACCTACTGCGTCGGCAACCTGATCGGCTCCGCGCTGGCGAAACCCCTCACCGACTGGAAGTGCAAGGTCAGCATCTTCTGGTGGACCAACGCCGCGCTGGCGGTGGTCAGCGTGGCGATGTTCTTCGTGCCGATGCACTCCACCGTGCTGATGTTCGCCTTTATCTTCGTCATTGGCGTATTGCACCAGTTGGTGACGCCGATTCAGTGGGTGATGATGTCCGATACCGTCGACTACGGCGAATGGACTAACGGCAAACGCCTGACCGGCATCAGCTTTGCGGGCACGCTGTTCGTGCTGAAGCTCGGCCTGGCGCTGGGCGGAGCGATGATCGGCTGGATGCTGGCAGGCGGCGGCTACGACGCGGCAGCCAAAACTCAGAACAGCGCGACCATCAGCATCATTATCGGCCTGTTTACCCTGGCCCCGGCGGTCTGCTACGTGCTGAGCGCCATCATCGCTAAACGCTACTACACGCTGAAAACCCCTTTCCTGACCAAAATCCTGGGCGAGCTGGCGCAGGGCGCGCGCCGTAATCAGAAGGAGTTTGAAAACCTGCCGGTCAGCAAAGAATTACAGAACTAAGAGGACGAGAGTATGAAAATCAGTGATGGAAACTGGCTTATTCAACCGGGCCTGAACGTGACGTATCCGGCACAGGTGTTCGACGTGGAGCAGCAGGGCAACGACCTTGTGGTGTATGTGGCGCCGCGCGACGTGCGCGAGCGCACCTGGCAGCTCGACACGTTGATGTTCACGGTGCGCCTGTTTACCCCGCAGGAAGGGATTGTCGGGGTGCGCATCGAGCACTTCCAGGGCGCGCTGAATAACGGCCCGCACTATCCTCTGAACGTTCTGAAAAACGTGAAGGTAGAGATTGAAAACAACGCCGATTTTGCCGAGCTGAAAAGCGGCAACGTCAGCGTGCGCGTCACCAAAGGCGAGTTCTGGGCGCTGGATTTCCTGCGCAACGGCCAGCGCATTACCGGCAGCCAGCTGAAAAACAACGGCTACGTGCAGGATACCAACGCCGACCGCAATTACGTATTCGAACGTCTGGATCTGGGCGTGGGGGAAACGGTCTACGGTCTGGGCGAGCGCTTTACCGCGCTGGTGCGCAACGGTCAGACGGTCGAAACCTGGAACCGCGACGGCGGCACCAGCACCGAGCAGTCCTACAAAAACATCCCGTTCTACCTGACCAACCGCAGCTACGGCGTGCTGGTGAATCACCCCGAGAACGTCTCGTTTGAAGTCGGCTCCGAAAAAGTCTCCAAAGTGCAGTTCAGCGTGGAAGGAGAATATCTCGAGTACTTTGTGATCGACGGTCCGACGCCGAAAGAGGTGCTGAACCGCTATGCCCGCTTCACCGGCCGCCCGGCGCTGCCGCCTGCGTGGTCGTTCGGCCTGTGGCTCACCACCTCGTTCACCACTAACTACGACGAAGCGACGGTAAACAGCTTTATCGACGGCATGGCCGAGCGCGACCTGCCGCTGCACGTTTTCCACTTCGACTGTTTCTGGATGAAGGCCTTCCAGTGGTGCGACTTCGAGTGGGACCCGGTGACCTTCCCGGATCCGGAAGGGATGATCCGCCGCCTGAAGGAGAAAGGGCTGAAGGTCTGCGTGTGGATTAACCCGTACATCGGCCAGAAATCCCCGATCTTCCGGGAGCTGAAAGAGAAGGGCTACCTGCTCAGGCGCCCGGACGGCTCCCTGTGGCAGTGGGACAAATGGCAGCCGGGGCTGGCGATTTATGACTTCACCAACCCGGAGGCGTGCCGGTGGTATGCCGACAAGCTGAAAGGTCTGGTGAAGATCGGCGTCGACTGCTTCAAGACCGACTTCGGCGAGCGTATCCCGACGGACGTGCAGTGGTTCGACGGGTCCGATCCGCAGAAGATGCACAACCACTATGCCTACATCTATAACGAGCTGGTGTGGAACGTGCTGAAAGAGACTGTGGGGGAGAAAGAGGCGGTGCTGTTTGCCCGCTCCGCGTCCGTCGGTGCACAGCAGTTCCCGGTGCACTGGGGCGGCGACTGCTACGCCAACTATGAATCGATGGCCGAAAGCCTGCGCGGCGGGCTGTCGATTGGCCTGTCCGGGTTCGGGTTCTGGAGCCACGATATCGGCGGGTTCGAAAACACCGCCCCGGCGCACGTCTACAAACGCTGGTGCGCGTTCGGGCTGTTCTCCAGCCACAGCCGCCTGCACGGCAGCAAATCCTACCGCGTGCCGTGGGCGTACGATGACGAGTCCTGCGACGTGGTGCGCCACTTCACGCAGCTGAAGTGTCAGCTGATGCCGTATCTGTATCGTCAGGCGGCGCTGGCGCGCGAGTTTGGCACGCCGATGCTGCGGGCGATGATGCTGGAGTTCCCGGACGATCCGGCGTGCGATTACCTCGACCGCCAGTACATGCTGGGGGATTCGGTGATGGTCGCGCCGGTGTTCTCCGAGGCGGGCGACGTGCAGTTCTACCTGCCGGAAGGACGCTGGACGCACCTGTGGCACAACGACGAAATTCAGGGCAGCCGCTGGCATAAGCAGCAGCACGATTTCATGAGCCTGCCGGTCTACGTGCGCGACAATACGCTGCTGGCGCTGGGTAACAACAACCAGAAGCCGGACTACGCGTGGAATGAGGGGACGGCCTTCCAGCTGTTTAACCTGGACGACGGCGCAACGGCGGTGAGCCAAGTGCCTGCGGCGGACGGCTCCGTGGCGTTTACGCTGAAGGCGTCACGTCGGGGCGACATCGTGACCTTTACCGGTGCGGGATACGCACAAAACTGGTCGGTGTGCTTGCGCAACGTGCAGAAGGTGAACGGCGTGAAGGGCGGTTCACACGAGGGCAGCGAGTGGGGTGTGGTGGTGAAAGCGGAGGGAAATGAGGTGGTGGTTCACTTCTGAGCTGGAAAAATGCCCGGTGGCGCTTCGCTTACCGGGCCTACGATAATTATGCGGTCTGGTGCCCTCACCCTGACCCTCTCCCACAGGGAGAGTGAACAAACATCAAAAACGGCAACAGGGTTGCCGTTTTGCATTTACCTTGCGCCACCCGGCTTGTTTATTGCACCGGTGTTGAAACCACTCCGCCCGTCATCGTCTGCTGTACCTGCTGTTTATCCATATTCACCGCGTTCAGCTTGCCGTTCACCGTTGGCTTAAGTGGGGCATTCGCCTGCACGCTACCGCTGGCGGTGAGCTGAATATTGCCGTCGCCTGCAATCGGCAGCGCAGGCCAGCCCCACTGCTGCAGCACGTTGAGCGGCACGCCGCGCCCGTTCAGGCTCACCGTAGTCTGCCGCTGCGGAAGCTGTGAAACCGTCGCCGTTGCTTCAAGAATACCTTTCTCGGTAAAGGCGCTCAGGTCGGTAATGTTAACCGTGGCGGCGTTCGCATTCAGCGCCAGCGATGGACGACGCACGTCGACGCGGTTAAAGGTCGCCGCCGCGCCGTTCAGGGTCGCGCTGCCGCCCCAGACGCCCCACTGGCGATCTTTCACCAGCTGCAGGTTTGCGCCATAGCCATCCAGAGAGGTGATCTGCCACGGGAAGGCAGGATCGATGTCGATCACCAGGTTACGGCTCAGGCCGAATTTTTGCAGCGTGACGCTGTTCAGCCATTCCGGCAGGGGCTCCATCCAAAGCGTTTTCCAGTTCTGCGGCAGGGTGTACTCCAGCCCGGCGATGGCAACATCGTCCAGCACCAGCGCTTTACCGCCGCGCAGCCAGTTACCGGACGTGCGCACCATGCCGCCTTCCCAGCGGGAGGTGAACTGACGCAGCGCCATGCCCTGCGGGGAAAACTCCGCATTCAGGATCGGGTCAAACAGATGCAGGGAGCCGTAGATAAACTCGCTGGCGTTCATGGACAGGCGGCCTTCCTGGCTCTGCCAGTCGCCTTTGCTGAGAGTCAGGTTGCGCAGGCTTAAATCGAGATCGGTCACCGCCCAGTCCGGGCCCTGAAGCCGGGCGTCGGTCACGTCCAGACGACCAATTTGCAGAGAAGGGATGGAGGCCAGCGGCGCAAAGAACGCCATTAGCGTTTTATCGCTCTGCAGGCGGATCTCATTCAGGCGCATCGTGTCGATAATCCAGCTCCCGTCGGCGTTGCGCAGGGCGGAGCCGGTAAGCGAGCCACGGGCCATATCGGCGCCAATCGTTTTCAGCACCACTTCCCTGCCGTTAAGCTGGCCCTCGATCAGCACGTTGGTTGCCGGTACGCCGTTCAGGGTCAGCGAGCCCGCGCTCATCTGGATCTGCGCGTTGTTCCCCAGCACGTTGCCCGCTTCCGGCTGCCACGGGCTGACGCCGCCCGTGACCTTCTGCGCGCTCAGGTCCCATTCGGTATTCGGGCTGTTAAAGGCCATGTTGTTCAGCTGCAGGCGATCCGCCTGGAACGGCAGCGGTGCCGTTTGAGGCGAGAGATTCAGCGTGCCGTCGAACAGGGTGATGGTGTCCATATGCAGCGGATCGGTTATCTGGCGGCTGCTCAGGCCGATATCGACTTTTTTGGCAACCAGCGTGGCGGGTTTACCGTCCCGACCGAAGGTGACGTTTTCCAGAATGATGTGGGAAGGCGACGAAAAGCGGTGATTCATCTTGTCGAAACTGAGTTCGTAGTCGGTATTCACCGTCACCCAGCTGCTGACCTGAGACGCGCCCCAGCGGGTCTGGAGCAGAATATAGAGCGCCAGCATCACAATGAGCAGGGCTACCAAAAGATAGACGAGTAGCTTTCCAATAAATTTCATGGTCTTCCATCCCGCAAAACGCACATAAGGGAGTTATGCACGATTTATGCGCAATCCTCAAGGCGGGAATGGTGTAATTAGATGTCACGGCAGGCATTGACTACCTGCCGTGAAGATGATCAGTTCTTTTCAGGCGGGAAAACGAGGTTCAGAACGATAGCGGTGATACCGCCCGCGGCAATGCCGGAAGAGAGCAGGTTTTTCACCCAGTCAGGCGCAAACTGCAGGATCAGCGGCTGCTGGGACACGCCCAGGCCAACGGCCAGCGACAGCGCGATAATCATGATCGCGCGGCGGTTCAGCGGCTCGCGGGAGACGATACGCACGCCGGAGGCCGCGATAGTGCCGAACATCACCAGCGTTGCGCCGCCCAGCACAGGCTCAGGGATATGCTGCACAAAGCCGCTTACCGCCGGGAACAGGCCGAGGACGATCAGCATCAGCGCCACCACAAAACCGACGTAGCGGCTGGCAACGCCGGTCAGCTGGATCACGCCGTTGTTCTGACCGAAGCAGGAGTTCGGGAAGGTGTTGAATACCGCAGAGACAAACGAGTTCAGGCCGTTCGCCAGCACGCCGCCTTTGAGGCGCTTCATGTACAGCGGGCCGGACACCGGCTGCTCGGAGACGTCGGAGGTGGCGGTGATATCACCGATGGTCTCCAGAGAGGTGATCATAAAGACCAGCATCAGCGGCAGGAGCAGGCCCCAGTCAATGCCCAGTCCGTAGTACAGCGGCGTAGGAACGACGATCAGCGCGCTGTTGGTCGGCGCGGTGTTCTCCGGCAGCATGCCCAGCGCCCACGCCAGCAGGTAGCCCGCCGCCATGGCGATCACCAGCGAGGCGACGCGCAGGTAAGGGTTACGCTGACGGTTAAGCAGAATAATGATCGCCAGCACGACACCCGCCAGCAGCAGGTTTTTCGGCGCGCCGAAGGTGTGGTCGCTCATTGCGGCATAGCCGCCGCCGATGGACGTCAGGCCCACCTGGATCAGCGACAGGCCGATAATCATCACGACCACGCCGGAAACCAGCGGGGTGATGACGCGGCGAGCCAGATGCAGAACGCGGGAGATCACCATCTCCGTACAGCTGGCCAGCATCAGCGTGCCGAACAGCGCCGCCATCATGGTCGGAACATCCGCACCGCCGGTTTTCAGCGCCGTACCGCCCATGATCAGCGGTGCCACGAAGTTAAAGCTGGTGCCCTGAATCGACAATAATCCCGACCCCACCGGACCCCACGCTTTAATTTGAATAATCGAGGCCACGCCGGAGGCGAAGAGAGACATGCTGATAATGTGCTGCGTGTCCTGCGCCGGTAAACCGAGCGCCTGGCAAATCAGCAGCGCCGGGGTGATCACCGCAACAAACATTGCCAGAAGATGCTGGCAGGCGGCGAAAAGCGTTTGCGGCAGCGGCGGGCGGTCTTCAAGGCGGTAAATCAGTTCGCTATTTTGCTTCTGCGCAATCGGTTGCGCATCAGGCGACTCTATGGTGTTAACGGACATCGGCGGCAATCCCACGGTGGAAAAGCGGGCATTTTATCTGACCATCTGGTAAAAGCAAACGATTGCCAGCAAAAAAAGGGAAGAAAATCTGCTGCTGTGAGCAGGTTTTCTACAACGCGTGGGGAAAAAAAATTACACTTTTTGCGCCGGGAGCTCATGAAGAGCGCAACCCGGCCCAGGATAACGCCGCGTGTGTATGGAACACGCGCATTACAGGAGCCTTTTATGATTCATCTCGATACGTTGTCGACCCTTGTTGCCGCAACGCTGGTTCTTCTGCTTGGTCGCAAGTTGGTACATAGCGTTTCCCTTCTGAAGAAATACACCATTCCTGAACCTGTCGCCGGTGGCCTGCTGGTGGCGCTGGCCCTGCTGATACTGAAAAAAAGCATGGGCTGGGAAATCGATTTTGATATGTCCCTGAAAGATCCGCTGATGCTGGCCTTCTTTGCCACTATCGGCCTGAACGCCAACCTGGCGAGCCTGCGCTCGGGCGGTAAGGTGCTCGGCGTATTCCTGATTGTGGTGGTGGGGCTGCTGCTGATGCAAAACGCCATTGGCATCGGCATGGCAACGCTGCTGGGGCTGGATCCGCTGATGGGATTGCTGGCGGGGTCGATTACCCTTTCGGGCGGCCACGGAACCGGGGCCGCGTGGAGCAAGCTGTTCATCGAGCGCTACGGGTTTGAAAACGCGACGGAAGTGGCGATGGCCTGCGCGACCTTTGGCCTGGTGCTGGGGGGCCTGATTGGCGGCCCGGTGGCGCGGTATCTGGTTAAGCACTCCACCACGCCGAACGGCAGGCCTGACGATGAGCTGGTGCCGACCGCGTTCGAAAAGCCGGACGTCGGGCGCAGCATTACCTCGCTGGTGCTGATTGAAACTATCGCGACGATCGCCATCTGCCTGACCGTGGGCAAAGTGGTTGCGCAATGGCTGGCGGGTTCCGCATTTGAACTGCCGACGTTTGTCTGCGTGCTGTTTATCGGGGTGATCCTGAGCAACGGTCTGGCGCTGATGGGCTTCTACCGCGTGTTTGAACGGGCGGTATCGGTGCTCGGCAACGTCTGCCTGTCGCTGTTCCTGGCGATGGCGCTGATGAGCCTCAAGCTGTGGGAACTGGCTTCGCTGGCGCTACCGATGGTGGCGATTCTGGCGGTACAGGCGCTGTTTATGGCGCTGTACGCCATGTTCGTGACCTGGCGCATGATGGGCAAAAACTACGATGCGGCGGTGCTGGCGGCGGGTCACTGCGGGTTTGGTCTGGGGGCCACTCCAACGGCTATCGCCAATATGCAGGCGATCACAGAACGGTTCGGGCCATCGCACATGGCGTTTCTTGTGGTCCCGATGGTTGGCGCATTCTTCATTGATATCGTCAACGCGCTGGTGATTAAGCTGTATCTGATGCTGCCGATGTTTGCCTGAAATCAGGCGTTGGAATAGCGCTCGGTTTCCGGCATCCAGCGCTCAATTAACGCTGCCGCCTGTTCGGGGTAGCGTTCATGAATATGGCGAGCCAGGCGCTGAACTTCTGGGATCATGGCCTGATCGCGCAGCAAATCCGCCACTTTGAACTCGGCGTTCCCCGTCTGACGCGTGCCCAGCAGTTCGCCCGGGCCGCGGATCTCCAGGTCTTTTTGCGCAATCACAAAACCGTCGTTGCTGTCGCGCAGCACCTGAAGACGCATCTGGGCGGTTTTGGAAAGAGGCGCTTTGTAGAGCAGAACGCAGTGGGACGCAACCGCGCCACGGCCGACGCGCCCGCGCAGCTGGTGGAGCTGGGCAAGGCCGAGACGCTCCGGGTTTTCGATGATCATCAGGCTGGAATTCGGGACGTCCACGCCGACTTCGATCACCGTGGTGGCGATCAGCAAATGCAAATCACCCTGTTTGAACGACTGCATCACCGCCTGTTTTTCAGCGGGCTTCATGCGTCCGTGAACCAGACCCACGTTCAGCTCCGGCAGCGCCAGCTTAAGCTCTTCCCACGTGGCTTCGGCAGCCTGCGCTTCCAGCAGTTCAGATTCTTCAATCAGCGTACAGACCCAGTAGGCCTGACGCCCTTCCTGGGTGCAGGCGTTGCGCACGCGGTCAATGATATCGCTGCGGCGCGTGTCGGGAATGGCGACCGTGGTGACCGGCGTACGGCCCGGCGGCAGTTCGTCGATGGTGGAGGTATCCAGATCGGCGTAGGCGGTCATCGCCAGGGTGCGCGGGATCGGCGTGGCGGTCATGATCAGCTGATGCGGGTGGAAGCCCTGCTGCAGCCCTTTCTCCCATAATGCCAAACGCTGATGCACGCCGAAGCGGTGCTGCTCGTCGATGATCACCAGCGCAAGACCGTTAAACTGCACCTGCTCCTGGAAGATAGCGTGCGTGCCGACAATCATCTGCACCTGCCCACTGGCAATAGCCTCCTGTTGCGCAAGGCGCGCTTTGCCTTTTTGCTTCCCGGCAAGCCAGCCCACTTCAATCCCGAGTGGCGCAAACCAGGCGCGGAAATTGTTGGCGTGCTGTTCAGCCAGCAGCTCGGTCGGCGCCATTAGCGCCACCTGTTTACCGTGGGCAATCGCGCGCAGGGCCGCCAGCGCGGCAACCAGCGTTTTACCGGAGCCCACGTCGCCCTGCACCAGGCGCATCATCGGCACGTCGAGCGCCATATCGCGTTCAATCTCGGCGGTGACGCGCGCCTGCGCGCCGGTGGGTTTAAACGGCAGAGAGGCCAGCAGCTTATCTTTGAGCTCATCACGAGGGCTTAAGGGCTGGGCGTGGAAACGCTGCGCGCCCGCGCGAAGCGCCAGCATGCTCAGGTTATGTGCCAGTAATTCCTCAAGGATAAGACGCTGTTGGGCGGGGTGTTTGCCGCTTTCTAAATCGCTGAGCTGCAGCGTTGGCGGCGGTCGATGCAGGGTTCGCAGCGCCTCGGGCAGGCTCATCATGCCCTGCGCCAGCTCGGGCGGCAGCAGCTCGGTAATGGCGCAGGTATCCAGCAGCTCCAGCGCCTGATCGGTGAGCTTACGCAGCGTCGCCTGCTTGATGCCTTCGGTCGTCGGGTAAACCGGGGTAAGCGTCTCCTGCATTTCCGGCGTGCTGAGATCGCCCTGCACACGGTACTCCGGGTGGATCATCTCTGCGCCGTATTTCCCGCGTTTGGCTTCGCCATAGGCCAGCACCCTGCGGCCCGTCGCCAGGCTGTTTTTCATCGCCGCGCTGAAGTTGAAAAAACGCATGGTGAGAATGCCGGTGCCGTCGCTGATCTGGCAGGTCATCATCCGGCGTCCGCCGAAGGTGATGTTGCAGTTCAGGACTTCGCCTTCAACGGTGGCGTAAATGGCGGGAAGGAGATCGCCAATCTTGTAGAGCTGAGTGCGGTCTTCGTAACGCAGGGGGAGGTGAAGCAGGAGATCCTGCACGGTGTGCAGGCCAATTTTTGCCAGCTTATTGCTTTGCGCCGCGCCTACGCCTGTCAGGCTGTTAAGCGGGATGGCATCCAGCAGGCGGCCTTTCATCGCTTACCCGGCGTACTGCATGGTGGCCCACCACTCGGCATCGGCTTCAATTTCGCCCTGCGCGTTGACGTGGGGGTAAGGCAATTTTTTCTGCTTCGCAACGCGAGCCAGCACCGGATAACCACCTTCAAACAGCAGGCGCTGCTGTTCATCTTCCGGCAGCATGCTGTTGCTGCGCTCGTACATCCTGGCGTTCTGACGCTGACGCTGCGCTTCATACAGAATGAGTGCGGACGCCACGGAGACGTTCAAAGACTGCACCATGCCGATCATCGGAATGATAATGTCACGATCCGCCAGATCCAGCGCTTCCCGGGAGATCCCGGTTTTCTCCTGACCCATCAAAATGCAGGTCGGGCGGGTGTAGTCGATCTCGCGGAAATCTACGGCTTTAGCGGACAGGTTAGTGGCAAGGATCTGCATCCCGCGCCCTTTCAGGTGCGATACGGCTTCGCCAATGGTGTGATGATTTTTGACAGACACCCAGCTGTTGCTGCCTGCCGCCGCCGAGACCGTATTGCGCATACGGCCATCCGGCCAGACGGCGTGCACTTCATGCACACCGACGGCATCTGCGGTACGAACGATAGCAGAGACGTTATGAGGTTTGTGCACCTGCTCCATGCAGACCGTCAGGTCAGGCTGACGCCTGGCGAGCATTTCGCAGATACGTGCATAACGTTGTGAATTCATAAACCTAGTTTCGGTTTCGGGTGACTTTAATCACGTCCGGCATGACGCGGATCTTGCGCATAATATTCGCCAGATGCACGCGGTCGCGGGCGGTCAGACGAATAAAGGCGCTGTACACGCGGCCATCTTTTTCTTCCGTATTCAGGCTTTGAATGTTGGAAGAAGCCGTGTTGATCGCTGCCGTCAGGTTCGCCAGGGCACCCTGATGGTTGAACATATCCACCTTAATTTCGGTGATAAATTCCTGCGCCGTCTCTTTATCCCACTCGACCGCCATAAACTTCTCGGCCTCTTTCTGGTAGCCGCGAATGTTACGACAGGATTCGTGGTGGATAACCAGCCCTTTGCCCGGGCTGACGTGCGCAATAATCGGGTCGCCAGGGATTGGACGACAGCATTTTGCGAAGGTGATCAGCACCCCATCCGCGCCTTTAATCGGCAGGTGTCCGTGGCTTTGCGTGGTTGCAGGCACCGCTGTCGTGTCGCCTTGCTGCAGGTTCTTCGCCACCACCACGCTCATGGCGTTGCCGAGGCCAATCTCGGCCAGCAGGTCATCAAGCGACGCGAGCTTCATGCGCTCCAGCTCGCGCTGGACGTTCTCCTGCGGAATTTCAGCCAGCTTACGGCTGCCGCCCAACGCGTGGTTGAGCAGACGACGCCCCAGGCTGACGGAATCATCACGCTTGAGATTTTTCAGCAGCTGGCGAATTTTGGCGCGTGCTTTGGAGCTCACGACAAAGTTCAGCCAGGCCGCGTTCGGACGTGCGCCCGGCGCGGTAATAATTTCTACCGTCTGGCCGCTGGAGAGCGGCTGAGAGAGCGGATAAGGCTGTCTGTCGACGCGCGCGCCGACGCAGGCATGCCCGATATCGGTGTGCACGGCGTAAGCGAAGTCTACCGGCGTTGCGCCCGCAGGCAGTTCGACAATGCGGCCTTCTGGGGTGAAAACGTAAATCTCATCCGGGAAGAGATCGGATTTAAC
This sequence comes from Enterobacter sp. 940_PEND, assembly GCF_001059415.1. Classification (NCBI taxonomy): domain Bacteria; kingdom Pseudomonadati; phylum Pseudomonadota; class Gammaproteobacteria; order Enterobacterales; family Enterobacteriaceae; genus Enterobacter; species Enterobacter sp. 940_PEND. Next base: position 49,999 of record NZ_JUMS01000043.1, on the reverse strand, counting down.
GCTCTCGATAAATTCGAACGAGCTACCCGCACTCTGCTGAAGCTCCAGCAGGCTCTGCATCCAGCGCTGGGCGCGGATTTGTGCGGTCGTGCTGCTTTCGCCACCGTGCTCTTTATACGCCCAGTGTGCGGCAACACCCATCTCTGCCATCTGGTCCATATCTTCGGTGCGAATTTGCACCTCAACAGGCACGCCGTGCGGACCGATCATCGAGGTGTGCAAAGATTGATAGCCGTTCGCTTTTGGGATAGCGATGTAATCTTTCATGCGCCCCGGACGCGGTTTGTAGAGGCTGTGCATCTGCCCCAGCACGCGATAGCAGGTGTCCGAGTCGTGGACGATCACGCGGAAAGCGTAGATATCCATGATCGAGTGAAAACGCTGCTCTTTGAGCACCATTTTGCAGTAGATGGAGTACAAATGTTTTTCACGACCGCTGACGCGGCACGGGATTCCCGCTTCCTGTAAGCGCCCTTCAATTTCCGAGAGGATTTTTTGAATCATCTCTTTACGGTTACCGCGTGCGGCTTTCACCACCTCTTTAATCACGCGATAGCGGTTCGGGTACAACGCTTCAAAACCCAGCTCTTCCAGCTCGGTTTTAATGTGGTGAATACCTAAACGGTGCGCCAGCGGACTGTAGATTTCGAGAGTTTCACGGGCAATGCGGCGACGTTTATCCGGGCGAAGTGAGCCCAGCGTGCGCATGTTGTGGGTACGGTCAGCGAGTTTGATGAGAATGACGCGGATATCCTGCACCATCGCCATAATCATCTTGCGGAAGTTTTCGGCTTGCGCCTCTTTCTTGTCGCGGAAATTCAGCTTATCAAGCTTAGAGACCCCTTCCACCAGTTCGGCAACGCTTTTGCCAAACAGCTGTTCCATGTCCTGATAAGTGGCAGGGGTATCTTCGATCACGTCATGCAGCAGAGCGGCCATCAGCGTTTCGTAGTCGAGTTTCATCTCGGCCAGAATACAGGCCACCGCTACCGGGTGCGTGATATAGGGTTCACCGCTTGAACGTGTCTGGCCCTCGTGAGCGTCACGTGCAACGAGATACGCCTGCTGAAGACGCTTAATCTGGTCTTCAGGCAGGTAGGTTTGAATCAGTTGATTCAGGCTTTCAAACAGATACAAGGGCGACCCGCAGGTTTAATTAACGACGACCTTCAGCAATAGCGGTTACGGCCTGCAGTTCTGCGGCTTCCTGCTCTTGCTGCTCCTGGCGCTCACGCACGTCGAGGATCTGGTTGTTGATCAGACCTTCTTCGATTTCGCGAAGTGCAATAACGGTGGTTTTATCGTTTTCTTCCGGTACCAGCGGATCTTTACCGCCTACCTGCATCTGACGAGCGCGACGCGCGGCGACCAGCACCAGGTCAAAACGGTTACCAATTTTCTCTACAGCGTCCTGAACAGTTACGCGTGCCATACTTAAAATGCTCCACAGGTGAAGAAATGACTGGGCATGATACTGAAAGTGGGTTCAGTCTGCCAACAGTTTGGTGATTAATGCGTCATGTCGCTGCTTCTGGCGGCTCATACGCAGACGTTCTGCACGAAGAATGGTTTTGAGATCGCTCAGCGCGGCATCAAAATCATCGTTCACAATAAGGTAATCATATTCCGCGTAATGGCTCATTTCTGCAACAGCCTGTTCCATACGCTTTGCGATCACTTCTTCGCTGTCCTGACCGCGGCCACGCAGGCGGCGATCCAGCTCATCTTTCGATGGCGGTAAAATAAAGATACTGCGCGAGTCAGGCATTTTCTTGCGAATTTGCTGTGCGCCCTGCCAGTCGATATCCAGGAACACATTCACGCCCGTGGCCAGAACCTGCTCAATGGTTTCACGCGAGGTACCGTAGTAATTACCGAATACTTCAGCGTGTTCAAGAAACGCGTCTCTGCCGATCATCGCTCTGAATTCGTCGTGATCCACAAAGAAATAGTGTTCACCGTGCACTTCACCCGGACGCGGCGCTCGCGTGGTGTGAGAAACAGAAACCTGTGTGTCGTACAACGGTTGGGTTTTTAACAGTGCCTGAATAAGGCTGGATTTACCCGCGCCACTAGGGGCAGAAACAATATAAAGCGTGCCTTGAGCCATGAGAGTCTTTTGTATGTGTTAACGAAGAAGTCCTACATACGGGCTTATTATACACGTCACCGCCGTGTGACGTAGCCTTTGTCACACTTTTTCCCCTGGATTATTGAATTTTGCGTGCCGTTTTCAGGTTTTATCTGTGGTTTTCAACAACCAAAAGAAACACCGGATAGCGTCTCGCATTGTGAAACGTTGCCGTTAGCGTTGTTTCAGGCATCCGGGTATACCTCCTGCAATGAAAAGGAGGGGTAGCGATGTGGCGATGGATAAGCGGGTTAATGCTGTTGTGGTGTGGCTATGGCGCGGCGGTGTGTCCGGTGTGGTCGCAGGCAAAAGCAGAAAAAGAGATGGCGTCGTTAAGCGCGCAAATCAAACGCTGGGATGAGGCTTACTGGAAACAGGGCGTGAGTGAGATCAGCGACGAGGCTTACGACCAGCTTCACGGGCGGTTAACGCAGTGGCAGCGCTGTTTTGGCAGTGAGCCTTCAGAAGAGAAACTCCCGGCGCTGGTGGGAAGCGTAAAACATCCTGTTGCCCATACGGGCGTACATAAAGTGGCCAGCAAAGAGGAGTTGAGACAGTGGATGCGTGCCCGACAGCATCTGTGGATGCAGCCGAAAGTTGACGGTGTGGCGGTGACGCTGGTCTATCGCAACGGAAAGTTAACCCAGGCTATCAGTCGCGGTGATGGCCTCAAAGGGGAAGACTGGACCGGGAAGGTACGTTTAATCCCGTCTGTTCCGCAAAATATCACCGGCGCGCTGGCGAATAGCGTCTTACAGGGCGAGCTTTTCTGGTTGCGTGACAACCATATTCAGCAGCAGATGGGCGGAATGAACGCTCGCGCAAAGGTAGCGGGGGCGATGATGCGGCAAAAGGATAACTCGCTATTGAGCAAGATCGGCGTATTCATCTGGGCCTGGCCGGACGGACCGAAAGATATGCGTGCCTCTTTAGCTGAACTGTCTCAGGCCGGTTTTACGCTGTCGGCACGGTACACGCTACCCGCCGAATCTGTCGATGCCGTCGAGAAGCAGCGCGCGGCCTGGCACGTGACCGCATTACCCTTTGCCACGGATGGCATTGTGGTGCGTTCGGAGGATGAACCTGCGGGCGAAGAGTGGTTACCGGGAGAAGGCCACTGGGTTGTCGCGTGGAAATATCCTCCCGCAGCTCAGGTCGCTGAAGTGAGTGATATTCATTTTTCCGTGGGGCGCACGGGCAAAATTTCCGTTGTAGCAGCGCTGGAGCCCGTGCAACTGGATGATAAACAGGTGCAGCGGGTGAGTCTGGGCTCGGTTGGGCGCTGGCAGAATCTGGATATTGCTCCAGGGGATCAGATACAAATCAGCCTGGCCGGGCAGGGTATACCCCGGTTTGATAAGGTGCTCTGGCGCGGGACCGACAGACATAAACCAGAGCCACCGGCCTCACGCTATCATGCTCTTAGCTGTTTCTATGCTTCGCCGGAGTGTATGGAGCAGTTCTTTGCCCGGCTGACCTGGCTCAGTTCAAAGCAGGTACTTGATATTGAAGGAGTAGGCGAGTCAGGCTGGCGAACCCTCTGGCAGGCGCATCATTTTGAACATCTCTTTTCATGGCTGTTATTAACGCAGGCGCAGCTGCAGGCTACACCGGGGTTTTCCTCAGCACGCGGGCTGGCGCTCTGGCACCGATTTAATCTGGTGCGCGAGAAGCCGTTTATCCGCTGGCTCATGGCAATGGGTGTGCCATTGACCCAGGCTTCGCTGAAGGCGATGGGAGACATATCGTGGCAGAAGATTAGCGGGCGCAACGCAAAGGACTGGCAGACCCTGCCGGGAACAGGAGAGGAGAAAGCGCGACAAATCGTTAACTGGATTCACGCCCCTCAGATAGATGTGCTGGCGAAATGGCTCGCTGAACAGCACATCAACGGGTTCTGAAGCTAGTGGGCGCTGTGTTTGTAATGAAAAACGGGCAGCCCGAGCTTCAGACGCAGCGCCAGCATGCGGGCCGTAAAGCCAAACAGCAGCGTTGAGATGACCACCACGTCATGGTTTGAAACGTAATGCTGCAGAGCGATATAGAGCACCGCTGCCGCAAAGGAGATGCCGGCATACAGCTCTTTTTGAAAGACCAGGGGGATGCGTTTGCAGAACATATCTCGCAGCACACCGCCGAATACGCCCGTGACCACGGCGGCGATGGTGGCGATAACCGGTCCTTCCCCCATATCTAGCGCGATTTGCGCGCCGATGATCGAAAAGACAATCAACCCCAGCGCATCAAGCACCAGAAACAGGCGGCGAAGATGGGGCATAACGGGCGCCACTATGGTGGTTAACACGGCGGCCGTCGCCACAGTAATCACGTACTCAGGGTGTTTAACCCAGCCGAGCGGGTAATGGCCAAGCAGAATATCGCGCACGGAACCGCCGCCCAGTGCGGTCGCCGTAGCAATAATGATCACGCCGAAGGTGTCCATACGGCGACGTCCGGCGGCAAGCGCGCCGGTCATGGCTTCTGCGGTGATGCCAATGAGATAAAGGATGTGAAGCAGCATATACCCTCCGGTGTGAACGTGGGGGAGGTTAGCGATTTGTGCGCAAGATCACGATTGAGATTTTCTAAGGTGAGTCAGTTTGCCCTATAAATTTTTATCAATTTCTATAGAAAAAGCTTGATGGAAGGCGGTAAAGCGACAAAATTGGCGTTAGGATGGATTAGAAATAGTAATGGGTGGTGCGGTCGACACCACCCGAAAGGCATTACTCGATATTCTGGATTTGCTCGCGCATCTGCTCAATCAGCACTTTCAGTTCAATCGCTGAATTCGTCACTTCTGCATTGATCGATTTAGACGCCAGGGTGTTCGACTCGCGGTTGAACTCCTGCATCATAAAGTCCAGACGGCGGCCCACAGCTTCTTTCTTCTTCAGAATGTTGTAGGTTTCTTTAACGTGCGCTTCCAGACGGTCCAGCTCTTCAGCGACATCAATACGCTGCGCCATCAGCACCAGCTCTTGTTCCAGACGGGTGTTTTCCAGCTGAACTTCCGCTTCTTCCAGTTTGGCGACAAGGCGCTCGCGCTGCCATTGCAGCACTTCTGGCATATGGGTGCGGACTTTCGCTACTTCGGTGCTCACGCCTTCAAGGCGCTGCTCAATCATCGCTTTCAGCGCCTGGCCTTCGGTTTCGCGGGCAACGATAAAGTCGTCCAGCGTGCCGTCGAGGGCTGCCAGGATTTCAGCGGCAATAGCATCCAGATCCTGCTCACCGGCCGCCATGACGCCAGGCCAGCGCAGAATATCAACCGGGTTGATTTCGCCTTCATCGCTCTGCATTTTGACCCAGTTCGCTGCATTCACGAGCTGTTTCGCCAGTTTTTCGTTGAGGATGAGCTCGCCCTGTGCGCTGGCATCGGGCTCAAAGCGCAGGTTACATTCCACTTTTCCGCGCGTCAGACGCGTACGGATACGTTCACGTACGACAGGCTCAAGGCTGCGGAACTGCTCCGGCATACGGAAATACGTTTCCAGGTAACGCTGGTTTACCGAGCGCATTTCCCATGTGGCGCTACCCCAGCTACCCTTGATTTCACGCCGGGCGTAGGCGGTCATACTGCGGATCATAGACATTCCCGTTTTTAAAGGAGAGATGGGGGGATTATAGCTTTCGGGGGCTTCTCAGGATAGGAATAAGCGTCCTTTATCCGTATAATGCGCAGCCACATTCGTTTCAAGCCGGAGAATCCATCATGCGTCCATCAGGTCGTAGCGCCAATCAGGTGCGTCCCGTCACCCTGACCCGTAACTATACAAAACACGCTGAAGGCTCCGTGCTGGTTGAGTTTGGTGACACTAAAGTGCTGTGCACCGCCTCCATCGAAGAAGGCGTTCCGCGCTTCCTGAAAGGTCAGGGCCAGGGCTGGATAACCGCAGAATACGGCATGCTGCCGCGTGCGACCCATACCCGTAACGCCCGTGAAGCGGCAAAGGGTAAGCAGGGCGGGCGTACCATGGAGATTCAGCGTCTGATCGCGCGTGCGCTGCGCGCCGCCGTTGATCTGAAAATCCTCGGCGAATTCACCATTACTCTCGATTGCGACGTCATTCAGGCAGACGGCGGTACGCGTACGGCGTCGATTACCGGTGCCTGCGTGGCGCTGGCCGATGCCCTGAACAAGCTGGTTGCGGCCGGCAAGCTGAAAACCAACCCAATGAAAGGCATGGTTGCGGCGGTTTCTGTCGGTATCGTTAATGGTGAAGCGCTTTGCGATCTGGAATACGTTGAAGATTCCGCAGCAGAAACCGACATGAACGTGGTGATGACCGAAGACGGTCGCATCATTGAGGTGCAGGGCACGGCAGAAGGCGAGCCGTTCACCCACGAAGAACTTCTCTCCCTGCTGGCGTTGGCCCGAGGGGGAATCGAATCCATTGTAACGACGCAGAAAGCGGCGTTAGAAAATTGATTTTAAAGGCGACCAATGAGTCGCCTTTTTTTTGCCTGTAAGACAGAAAAACCAAAGGAGCAAATCCATGAAATCGTATCAGCGCCAGTTTATTGAGTTTGCGCTTAACAAGCAGGTACTTAAGTTTGGCGAATTTACGCTGAAATCCGGGCGTAAGAGTCCCTATTTCTTCAACGCCGGGCTGTTTAATACCGGGCGCGATCTGGCACTGTTAGGCCGTTTCTATGCCGAAGCGCTGGTGGATTCCGGGATTGATTTTGACCTGCTGTTTGGCCCGGCCTACAAAGGCATTCCGATTGCGACCACCACCGCGGTGGCGCTGGCGGAACACCATGACCGCGACGTGCCCTACTGCTTTAACCGCAAAGAGGCTAAAACCCACGGCGAAGGCGGGAATCTGGTCGGCAGCCCGCTGCAGGGCCGCGTCATGCTGGTCGATGACGTAATCACTGCGGGCACGGCGATCCGCGAATCGATGGAAATTATCCAGGCCAACGGTGCGACGCTGGCTGGCGTGCTGATTTCGCTGGATCGTCAGGAGCGTGGCCGTGGCGAGATTTCCGCTATTCAGGAAGTGGAGCGTGACTATAACTGCAAAGTGACGTCGATTATTACCCTGAAAGAGCTGATTGCGTATCTGGAAGAGAAGCCTGAAATGGCGGACCATCTGGCAGCGGTAAAAGCGTATCGCGAAGAGTTCGGGGTGTAATTAAATTGCCCGGTGGCGTTACGCTTACCGGGCTTACAGATTACTGCAACTGAGCAGCCACTAACGGCCAGCGGGCGTCAAAATCGTCCGTTGGACGGTATTTAAATTCGCTACGCACAAAGCGGGAGAGCATCCCTTCACAAAACGCCAGGATCTGGCTCGCCAGCAGAGTCTCATCAATACTGTAACCTTCGCCTTCACGCATTTTCTTCTCGCGCAGAACCTGGCGCAATTGCGCTTCAATACGCTCGAAAAGCTGGTTAATGCGGCCCTGCAGTCTGTCCTGTTCAAACATCAGCGCGTGGCCGGTGAGAATGCGGGTTAAGCCCGGATTGCGTTCACCGAAGCCCAGGATTAACAGCACAATCAGACGCAGACGCGCGGTGGTGTCTTTTTCGTCTTTCAGAATCAGGTTGATGCGCGTAATCAGGCTGTCTTCAATAAACTCGATCAGGCTGTCGAACATCCGGGTCTTGCTCGGGAAATGACGGTACAGCGCCGCCTCAGACACGCCTACAGAGGCGGCCAGTTTAGCGGTGGTGATGCGTTGACTGCCATCGCTGGATTCAAGCATCAGAGCCAGAGATTGAAGTATTTCTTCGCGACGATTCCTTTTCGCAGTTTGTTTTTCTGCCATGTTACAAAATACCCCTGAAAATAAGCACTTGCCAGGCTGGCATCCACACAGCGACCGCAAACGGGCGTTTGCGGTTTGTTATTGCATTATAACGCTGTGAGATACGTGTCTTTCGGGCCGTTATTTGCGCCCGGAATGGCCGAAGCCGCCTTCGCCACGGTCGGTGGCGTCAAAGTCTGCCACCAGGTTAAATTCTGCCTGTACCACCGGTACAAAGACCATCTGGGCGATACGCTCGCCCGGTTCAATGGTGAAGCTGTCCTGACCGCGATTCCAGACGGAGACCATCAGCTGACCCTGGTAGTCGGAGTCGATCAGGCCCACCAGGTTACCCAGCACAACGCCGTGCTTATGGCCCAGACCAGAACGCGGCAGGATCACCGCTGCCAGAGACGGGTCAGCAATGTGAATTGCCAGGCCAGTTGGAACCAGGGTAGTGGCACCCGGAGCCAGTTCTACGGCGTCATCGAGACAGGCGCGCAGGTCAAGACCGGCAGAACCGGAGGTGGCATAGGTTGGCAGCGGGAATTGCTCGCCAACACGCGGGTCCAGAATCTTAACGTCGATTTTTTTCATCATAACGGGTAACGATCTCGTCCAGTAATTGTTGGCCCAGGAGTTCCTTGCGCTCAAGCGGTAAGACTTTATCTCCATCCTGCCAGAAAAGGTGCAGTGCGTTGCTGTCGCTGTTAAATCCTTGTGTGGCCAGCGATACGTCGTTCGCGCAAATCAAATCGAGGTTTTTGCGGGTACGTTTTTGCCGGGCATATTCTTCCACATTATTCGTTTCTGCGGCAAACCCAACAACGTATGGACGATGGCTTTTTAGTGCGGCGACGCCGGCAACAATGTCCGGGTTTTTCACCATTTTTAGTGTTAATTCATCGCCTTGCTTTTTAATTTTAGCCTCGGCGATCGTCTCGGCACGATAGTCTGCGACGGCCGCACAGCCGATAAAAATCTGCTGGCTTTGCGCATGTGCCTGCACGGCGGCTTCCATCTCCAGCGCGGTAGTCACGTCAATTCGCTTCACAAACGCAGGGGTAGGCAGCGATACCGGGCCGCTCACCAGCGTGACGTTCGCGCCACGCCTTGCGGCGGCGGCGGCAATCGCGAAGCCCATTTTGCCGGAGCTGTGGTTGGTGATGTAGCGCACCGGATCCAGCGGCTCGCGCGTGGGGCCCGCGGTAATCATGATGTTGAGATGTTGCAGATCGTTGACAGGCGAAAAATGGGCTGCGGCCATATCAACAATCGTCAGCGGATCAAGCATGCGACCCGGGCCAACGTCGCCGCAGGCCTGGCTGCCGCTGTCCGGACCCCAGATAAGCAGGCCGCGTGAGGCCAGCGTCTCCAGATTATGCTGGGTGGCCGCGTTACGGTACATCTGCTGGTTCATTGCAGGAACGACGGCAACTGGAGCTGGCGTGGCCAGACAAATGGTGGAGACCAGATCGTTTGCCATACCGGCCGCCACCCGAGCGATTAAATCAGCCGTGGCGGGGGCGAGGATAACCAGGTCTGCCCATTTACCCAGCTCAATATGGCCCATCGCGGCTTCGGCGGCCGGATCGAGCAGGCTGTCAGATACCGGGTATCCTGAAACGGCCTGCAGGCTCAGGGGAGTGATAAAGGCTTTACCGCCTTCGGTTATCGCGACCCGCACGTCAGCTCCGCGCTCGCGCAGACGACGCACCAGCTCCGGCGCTTTATAAGCAGCAATGCCGCCGCTCACGCCAAGAACGATTTTTTTACCGGCCAGGCTCATCATGATTCTTTCCTGTTGGGTTTCACCAGAGAGCGGGCATTTTATCACAATCCCCAAAGGGGGGTGATTTTGTCCTTCGCCCACTTTGCGAGGCGCTACGCAAGAACGCAATGTGGCCGTCGAGCGACGGATTGGCCTGTGGCAGCATGAGGTTAAAAAGGAGAAAGAGCATGGAAGAAGAGGATGAGGAACTGCTGCCGCGCGAAAAACTGCTGCGCTATGGCGTCACCCTATTAAAAGACGATGAACTATTGGCGCTCTTTTTACGTACCGGAACGCCCGGAAAAACGGTATTTACGCTGGCAAAAGAGCTGATAGCACATTTCGGTTCACTGTACGGTTTATTGACCGCCGACCTGGCGCAGTTTAAGCACGTTGAGGGAATTGGCGTGGCGAAATATGCCCAACTGAGGGGCATTGCTGAACTTGCCCGCCGTTTTTACAATGTCCGCATGGAGAAGGAAGATCCGATCCTGACGCCAGAAATGACGCGTGAATTCCTGCAGAGCCAGTTAACCGATATAGAACGCGAGATCTTTATGGTGATCTTTGTCGATAACAGAAATCGGGTGCTGAAACATAGCTGTCTCTTTGCGGGCACGTTGAGCCACGTTGAGGTGCATCCGCGTGAAATTGTGCGGGAAGCGATAAAAGTGAATGCAGCGGGCGTGATCCTCGCGCATAATCACCCCTCTGGCTGTGCAGAACCGAGCAGAGCGGACAAAGAAATCACCGAACGCATTATCAAATGCTGTCAATTCATGGACATTCGTGTACTGGACCATCTGATAATTGGCCGCGGTGAGTACATTTCTTTCGCAGAACATGGCTGGATTTAGGCTATTTCTCGCGATCCATCGGGATCTTTGTCTGTTCGGGACTTGAGCACACCGCCGAGTCAGCGTATACTACGCCACCTTTGAGAATCTCGGGTTTGGCATTTGGGCCTGGCAATCGAGAGTTCACTTAGAACTATGCGATGACCGGGCTGTAAAGCCTGACGAGGCGCCGATACCCCATACGAAGCTCGAGCTAATTTGATTTTTGGAGAATAGACATGTCCCGAGTCTGCCAAGTTACTGGCAAGCGTCCGGTGACCGGTAACAACCGTTCCCACGCACTGAACGCGACTAAACGCCGTTTCCTGCCGAACCTGCACTCTCACCGTTTCTGGGTTGAGAGCGAGAAGCGTTTTGTCACCCTGCGCGTATCTGCTAAAGGTATGCGTGTAATCGATAAGAAAGGCATCGATACAGTTCTGTCCGAACTGCGTGCCCGTGGCGAAAAGTACTAAGTACTTAAAGAGGAAATAAATCATGGCTAAAGGTATTCGCGAGAAAATCAAGCTGGTTTCTTCTGCTGGTACAGGTCACTTCTACACCACCACGAAGAACAAACGTACTAAGCCGGAAAAACTGGAACTGAAAAAATTCGATCCAGTTGTACGCCAGCACGTACTGTACAAAGAAGCTAAAATCAAATAATTTTAGTCTCCTTGTATCGAAAAACCCCGCAACTGCGGGGTTTTTTGCATTCTGAATCTCAACGGAGGAACCATGCCTGAATTACCTGAGGTAGAAACCAGCCGTCGCGGCATTGAGCCCCATCTGGTCGGCGCAACGATACTTCACGCGGTGGTCCGCAATGGACGTCTGCGCTGGCCGGTGTCCGATGAGATCCATGCCCTGAGCGATAAACCCGTCCTTAGCGTACAGCGTCGCGCGAAATACCTGCTGCTGGAGCTGCCCGACGGCTGGATTATTATCCACCTGGGAATGTCCGGGAGCCTGCGCATTCTTACCGAAGAACTGCCTGCGGAAAAGCATGACCATGTCGATCTGGTGATGAGCAACGGCAAAGTGCTCCGTTACACCGACCCAAGGCGCTTTGGCGCGTGGCTGTGGACGAAGGAGCTGGAAGGGCATAACGTGCTGGCGCATCTGGGCCCGGAGCCGCTCTCAGACGCGTTTAACGCGGAATACCTCAAGGCGAAGTGTGCGAAGAAGAAAAGCCCGATTAAGCCCTGGCTGATGGATAACAAGCTGGTGGTCGGCGTGGGGAATATCTACGCCAGCGAATCCCTGTTTGCGGCCGGGATCCATCCCGATCGGCTGGCCTCTTCGCTGTCGGCGCAGGAGTGCGAGCTGCTGGTCCGCGTGATTAAAGCCGTATTACTTCGCTCGATTGAGCAGGGCGGGACAACGTTGAAGGACTTCCTGCAAAGTGACGGCAAGCCGGGCTATTTTGCCCAGGAGCTGCAGGTGTATGGCCGTAAAGGCGAACCGTGCAGAGTCTGCGGCACGCCAGTGATTGCCACGAAGCACGCCCAGCGCGCCACGTTTTACTGCCGTCAGTGCCAGAAATAGGGTTACTTTAGCTTTTCCATCAATGCCTGGTGGACGTTAACCGGCAGGAAATGTGTGACGTCGCCGTGATGACGCGCCACCTCTTTTACCAGAGTAGAAGAGATAAACGACCACTCTTTGGAGGGCATCAGGAAAACGCTCTCCAGCTCCGGCATCAGGTGGCGGTTCATGTGCGCCAGCTGCATCTCATACTCGAAGTCTGCCACCGCGCGTAAACCACGGATAAGAATGTTTGCCTGCTGAGCGCGGGCGAAGTTAGCCATCAGGTCGCTAAACCCGACCACCTCAACATTCGGCAGGTGCGAAATAGCATCGGTGGCGAGCTGCACGCGCTCGGGGAGGTCAAACATCGGCTTTTTGCTGGGGCTGGCGGCAATGGCCAGGATCACCTTGTCAAACATGCACGCCGCACGGGTGATGATATCAAGATGACCGTTGGTGATCGGATCGAAGGTACCCGGATAAATCGCTTTTGTGCTCATGGCTCACGTTTTCTCTGAGTAGCCGCGGCAGAGCGCCCACAGCTCGGTGTATTTGTTGAAAGTATACTGGGCATTCACTACCGCGAGTAACCAGCCCTGCTTGCCGTCCAGCACGCCACCACGCAGCAGCAGCGTTTTCAGAAACGCGCCCAGCGTGTGGGTGAAGATTCCCGTCAGCGAGGCCTTCTTGCCGCGCTGGTGACGCTCCTGCGCCCATGCGGTGGCATAGTTGAGCTGTTTACGCTGGAAGCTCGCGAAATCACGGCAGGTCAGGTGCAGCAAATCGCCCTTCAGGGGGATGACCTGAGCGCTATCGCAGCTCAGGGATTCATGCACCAGATTGTCGTTGTACTGATACCGCTCGCGCTCGTAGAGGCGCATCACGCGGTCAGGATACCAGCCGCTGTGGCGCATAAAACGGCCAAGGAAGTAGTTGCGGCGGGCAATGCTGTACACGGCGCCAGGCTGGGGCGAGGAAAGTACAGCCTGAATGGCCTGCTGAAGCTCCGGCGTGATGCGTTCGTCGGTGTCGAGCATCAGGACATAATCACCTGTGGCATACCCCTGTGCGCGCTGGCGCTGGATGCCGTAGCCTTGCCAGTCAGCGTCGACAAAGACGTTTGCGCCCGCTGCCCGGGCAACATCCACCGTGTTATCCGTACTTCCGGAGTCAAGAATGACTATCTCGTCAGCCCAGGCAACCGACGCCAGGCAATCCGGAAGCAGGTCGGCGGCGTTTTTGGCGATCATGACGACCGACAGACGCGTTGACATCAGTGGCTCCGCTGGGGCAGATAAGGTTGCAGAAGCTGCAGCAGTCGGGTCAGTGCGCCCTGGTTCTGGTGCAGCACTTCGACGGCATGACGCCCGTACCACAGGCGATAATCTTCGTCAGTCAGAAGGGTCGATACCTCTTTAACCACCGAATCCGCATCGGTCACGGTAATTAAACCATCGGCCTGCTGTAATTTCGCGCAGATATCTTTGAAGTTAAACGTGTGCGGCCCCATCAGTACCGGAATGGCGTGGGCTGCCGGCTCCAGCGGGTTATGACCGCCGCGCTCCACCAGGCTGCCACCGACAAACGCGAGGTCAGCGATTCCGTACAGCAACATCAGCTCGCCCATCGTGTCGCCAATCACCACCTGGGTGCTGCCGGAAGGGATTTCACCGCTGCTGCGCAGCGTGAAGCTGAAGCCGCCTTTCTGAACCATTTCACGGGCATCTTTAAAACGCTCCGGATGGCGAGGCACGAGGATCAGCAGTAAATCAGGGAATTTTTCCAGCAGCTTGCGGTGAGCCTGCAGGATGATCTCTTCTTCGCCATCATGGGTACTGGTCGCAATCCAGACCTGACGACGCGGTGCCCACTGGCGACGCAGCGTGATCGCACGGGCGGCGAGTTCAGGGGTAACGGAAATATCGAACTTCAGGCTGCCCGTTACCGCAAGCTGGTTGCGTTTCAGGCCCAGAGAGATAAAGCGCGCCGCGTCCTCTTCGTTCTGCGCGGCAATCAGCGTGATTTTGCCCAGCAGGCGGCGCATAAATTTACCCAGCTTGCCGTAACCTTTCGCCGAGCGCTCTGACAGGCGCGCGTTGGCAATGACCAGCGGGATTTTACGGGCATGCAGAGCGGAAATCATATTCGGCCACAGTTCGGTTTCCATCACGATCACCAGCTTCGGGCGAACGGTGTTGAGGAAACGATTCATGGCGCAGGGCAGATCGTAAGGCAGATAGACGTGCTGCACGTCTTTGCCGAAAGCGGATAACGCGCGCTCCGAGCCGGTTGGCGTCATCGTCGTGACGGTGATTGGCAGCGAAGGGTAGCGGTGACGCAGGGCGCGAACCAGCGGGATCGCCGCCAGCGTTTCACCGACAGAAACGGAATGCAGCAAAATACCGTCCGGTACGACTTTATTGCGGCAGAAGCCATAGCGTTCAGCCCAGCGTTTACGATACGCAGGCGCTTTCCGGCTACGAAGCAACAGTCTCAGCCACACCAGTGGCTGAATGATGTAGAGCAGAGCGGTATACAACAATTCCAAGCGATTATCCGTTTTTTTAGTTTCGGCGGGCAAATTCTAAGCATTTAGGCCAGGTAAAGCTATCTCTTATGCCAGATACCGTTTCAAACGGAAATAACGTCGACCCAGCCGCCAGCGCAGACGCGGACTTTTTGCACTTTTCCAGATGAGTTTCCAGATGCCTGTTTCGAAGAACTCTTTAATAATCATTGATTTCTTCTTCTCATCCTTCATGTTGTCGAAGGTGTGAATAATGCCCAACCCCTCTTTGGCAATTTGCCAGTGGCAGGCAGGGATCCCTTTCACTTTATCCGGGTAGCGCTGATTGATGGCGTCGAGCATCTGGAGGATTTTCATGTAGTGACGCGCGGAGCGAATTAGCGTGTCGTCATTGTCCGGCATATGGGACACCGATGCAGAGTGAATGTAGTAGTCGTAATAACGTTCACTGGTGTACTGAACCCGCTCTGCCGCAAGCAGCACTTCGGTGGTCCACGGAATATCCTGATGGCGCAGGCCGGGTTCGAAATGGAAACTGTGTTGACGGATAAAGTCGTGGCGATAGATGTTCAGCCAGGTGACGTGAAGGAATTTACGAGAATCCAGCGCCATTTTTAACCACGCAGGGCCAGCCATGACCCCTGTCGAAGCCAGTTTGTCTTCAGGGAAGATCGGGCGTGAGGGTTTTTTGTTGTTCTCCCAGACGTAGTTCCCGTTACAGGTGGCGACATCCAGATCCTGCGTGACGGCCATATCCAGCAGGCGCTGGTACATGCCGGGTTTAAAGACATCATCAATATCCGGGAAAGAGAGATATTGACCCGTCGCAACGGCCAGACCGGTGTTACGCGCGATGGATACGCCCTGGTTTTGCTGTTCTATAACCTGCATCTGCGGTAGTTTTTCTCGCCATTTTTCGACGAACTCCATCGAGCGGTCAGTAGAGCCGTCATTGACAATGATGACTTCCATGCTGTCGATGCGTTGATTGACAAGGCAGGTAAAGAACTGATCCAGGAAAGCTTCACCGTTATAAACGGCAACCACCACGCTTAACAATGGGGCAGAATTTTGCATAAGAAACCTGATTATTTTTGATTGTCGACCAGAGCAATATATTGCTGGCAAATGGCACTGATACCGAACGACGCGATGGTTGCATCGCCAACGACCGGCGGGGCGGTATAAATATCCGCCAGCGTTTTTGCCAGTGACGCGTCATTTAACTCTGCCAGCCCGCGCGCTAAGGCTCCGGTGAGGATTTCAGCAGGGCCTCCGGGGCAATTTGTACTGACCGGTGGCGTCTGGCAGATAATGGCTTCGACCAGCACATTACCAAAACCTTCGCAGTCAGAACTTAACACTAAAAGGCGTGCCCCTTTAATCCAGGGATAGGGATTGGAGTCGAACGGGCGGAAAACCGTTTTGTTTTCAATACCCAGCTCGGCTGCAAGCTGCTTGAGTTTGCGAATTTGAGCGTCAGAGCCATTGCCCATCATGACCAGCGTGGTGTCAATTTTGCTCAGGGCGAACGCACGTAAGAGTCGGTCGTGGCGTTTGTGCTCATGGAAGCGGCCAACATGAATAATGTAATCCTTTCCCTGCATTTCGAAGTGCGCATCCGCCAGACGCTGAATTTCAGGAATATCAAAAGGATTATGGATAACCGCTTTGCGTCGAAGATTGAGCGCCAGCGTCTCGGAAAGATCTTTCAACACGGCGCCTGAGACGGCGACAACGTTGCGGTTTTCGTAGGTATGACGAATTTTAAGATGTTTAAACCAGCGCGAAAGTCCGCTGCGATGGCGAAGATAGGAAAACGAGAACATGCCGTGCACGCAGAACCAGACTTTGTCACGTTCCAGCGCGCGGCAGTGCGCCACAATGCGGTCTGTCTTGTGCAGGTGAGAGAACACCACATCAAATTTGCCGCTGCGCTCAGCTCGCTCAATCGCCTGATCAAGCAGTTGGGCGCGGCGTGGGATCTCCGTCAGCTTTCGCCACGGTTTTTTACATGTGTCCTGAACAACCTGATAATCGATGCCTTCCGGGATGGCGTAGTCGCACACTTTCCGCAGAGAGAATAGAGAGACCTGATGCCCCATTTCTATTAACCCGCGGGAGAGTGTAAGAACCGTTTTTTCGGCTCCTCCACCGGGTAAACCATCAATAATCATTAGGATGCGCATTTTTAATCCAGTAATTTTTGATAAAGCGTAATAAGCTGACTTGATAGTTTTTCGGGAGTGGCGTCTTTTACACGTTCACGTGCCGCTCGTCCCATATTGTTATTTTTTTCCAGTGAAGGGATAGCGGCTACCGCTTCCTTCAATGTACTGATATCAAGTGCGTCACAATAAAATCCGTTCTGGCCTTGTTGAATAAATTCTGCACCACCGCAACTCTCTGAAGTAATGACGGGCAAGCCGCAGGCCATCGCTTCAAGAATGACGTTAGGAAAGGGATCATACAGCGTTGGCAACAGTAAACCATCGGATAGCTGATAAAAAGGCAGAGTTTCTTTTTGCATCCCCAGGAAACGGATTTGCCCCTCGCAGCCTAACGAACGGGCGAGGTCGCGGTAACGACGTTCTGCTTTATCTTGCCCAACCACAATCAGCCAGGCAGATGTTCCAGCAATAGCGCGTATGGCGCTGGCTAATCCTTTTCGTTCAAACCCTGAGCCTACAAAACAGAACACAACGGCATCGGCTGGCAAACCAAATTGTTGGCGCAAAATCGCACGCTGTGCCTCCTGGGCCGGAACGAAGCGGCTGGAATCAATAGAATTATAAATCACATGAATTTTCTTTGCGTCAATATCAAAGTCTTCAACCATTTCGCGTTTGATCATCTCCGCATTACAGATTACGGCTTTTAACTCAGGCGCCTGATACATTTCCCGTTCCGCACGCATCACATAGCGGTGATAGCGGTCATACATCAGCATTTGCGCGCGCCAGGCAGGTAAAATGCGCGCGCGCTGCAGCAGCCAGCGACGATGCACCCCATCACCCGCGCGATAAATATCACACCCCGGGATGCGCTCATGGCTTTGAACAATATCAAACTGCTGTTGCTGCCACAGCGCGCGCGCGGCCTGTGCAAATCCGCGTTCGCGACTGATGCGGCCCCATTTCTGAGGGTTGCAAATGTGGATATGCCAGTCGTCTTGCTTCTCTCCCTGCCACTCGCGCGTGATGACGTTTAGCTCAAGGTTCTGATTGCTCAGTGCGGTGAGGGCGCGCGAAACGAAGCGTTCCGCCCCGCCATCAGGGCGATATTTTTGGCGAACAATGGCCAGACGATGGTGTTTCATGACAGATATCTCCTTGCGGCGGAGACGACAGCATCAACGGGAATGGCGTCGAGATAGCGTTCTTTCGTTTTGGTATCAATGGCATCCGGATCGGGTAGCGGGCCGTAATCGCCGGCCCAGATCACTTCTCCTTTAACCTGCCACGGTGACCAGAACGTCAGTTTTGATGGACCAAACAATGCCACGCAGGGCGTTTGAAGCGCGGCGGCCATATGCATTGGAACGGAGTCAACGCCAATAAAAAGACACGCATGATCGATGAGTGAGGCCAGCTGGCGCAACGTTAGCTGGCCCGCCAGAGAGACGACCCCCGTCTTCGGCGAGGCGGCGAGAATGCGATCGATCATCGCCAGCTCTTTTTTATCCGGCCCCGCGGTGAGCACAACCGTATGGCCCTCCTGCTGCAGTGCAGAAATGGTTTGCGCCATTTTGTCTTCGCTCCAGCATTTAAAGAACCAGCGGGACGTCGGCTGGATCACGATGTAGCTGTCGCCAACACCCGTCTGCGTCAGTCTTTGACGGGCATGATCCCAGTCTTCTGCGGCGTAGGCCATGGTGACGGCAGGCTGCGGCGCGACAGGTAATGGCCCCAGAATGGAGAGATTCTGCTCGACCGTATGCAGGGATTTGTGGCCGTCGACAGAGACCAGATCGGTGTGACAAAAACGCCAGAATGCACTATTGCGTTTGTTAAACGCAAATCCGAGGCGAACAGGTGCGCCGGTGAAGCGGGTGACAATTGCGCTACGCCATTGATCGGCAAGGTTAATGACCAGATGATAATGCTGATTTCTTAACGCACACAGCAGCTGCCACTCTTTTTGAAGATGCTTCAGCGTGCCCAGCTGCTTCCATTTACGATCGATTCCATAAATTGTACCGATCGCCGGATGCGCGGCGAGCATATCGCGCGTTTCTTCATACAGCAGGACATCAATTTGCGCCTGCGGCCATTTTTGACGTAATGAATCAATGACGGGAGTGGTCAGCAACATGTCGCCATGATGGCGGAGTTTGATAAGTAAAATGCGCAAATCAGGTGTGTCAGGTAAGTTATTCATCATCATCTTATCGGCGTTGTACTGATGGCAATTCTAATAGACCTGATAGCGACTTGCACTCTTTCTCCATAATCTCAGTAATTTCCCAGGAAGGGTTTACTCACGCTTTGGAGAGTGCGTAACATAGCGCTAACTTTCCTGTCTTGCGGACTCATTATGAACAAACCAGCGTTTATCATCACAATTGATACTGAGGGCGATAATCTCTGGCAAAATCACCGCGTCATTAAAACGGAAAACGCGCGCTATCTGGCGCGGTTCCAGGCGCTTTGTGAGCGTTTCGGCTTTAAGCCCGTGTGGCTGACCAATTACGAGATGGCGATCGAGCCCGTTTTCATCGAATTCGCCAGGGACGCGATCGCCCGCGGTCAGGGCGAGGTGGGAATGCACCTTCACGCATGGAATAGCCCGCCGGAACACGATCTCACGGGAGATGACTGGCGCTGGCAGCCTTATCTGATTGAGTTTTCGGATGAGGTGATGCGCGAGAAAATGCTGTTTATGACCCGACTGCTGGAAGAGACCTTCCAGACCAAAATGTTAAGCCACCGGGCCGGACGTTGGGCATTTGACAGTCGCTACGCAAAATTGCTCGTTGAACTGGGTTACCAGGTTGATTGCTCCGTGACGCCACGCGTGAACTGGCGCAATGCGAAAGGCGCCCCGCAGGGTAATGGCGGAACGGATTATCAGCATTTCCCTGACCACGCCTATTTCATGGATTTAGACAATATTTCCCGGGCAGGCGATAGTCCATTACTCGAAGTGCCGATGAGCATTCAGTATAAACACCCGGCGTGGTTGAACACCATCAAACAGGGTTACGACAGGCTTCGCGGTAAATACCGCTCCCCCTCTGTGAACTGGCTAAGACCGTCCGGTGGGAATGCGGCGCAAATGATTCAGGTTGCACAGCAATGCCTGTCTCAGGGAAGTGAGTACGTGGAGTTTATGCTTCATTCGTCAGAATTTATGCCGGGCGGAAGCCCCACGTTTAAAGATGAGGCGGCGATCGAAGGGTTGTATCAGGATTTAGAAGCGCTCTTTAGCTGGTTATCCGACAAGACGGTCGGGATGACGCTGGCGGAGTTTTATCAATACAAGAAAAAATAATGCCCGCCAGGCGGGCATTACCATTAACGTTGCCTGGTTTGCGAAAAAGGAGTACTCAGCGCAAATACGGTGACAAAGAAGATTACAGCCTCTGAACTCAATAGTATGACGTCCGTCAGGCCATAGAGTAACAAAAGAAGCATGGTCGTCAGCAGCAGGCCATTTCTGTTTTTAAGTGCGTAAACGATCATTGATATATAGAAAAAGCATAATATCGCCAGCCCGGGGATCCCCTGCAGCGAATATTTTTCAATAAACTCATTATGCAGATGCACCCTGATAAACTCGAGTGCAGTCGCGAGATGTGGATGCCCATTTTTTACATATTGCTGCGTCCATACTTCGCGCTCTTCAACTGACTGCCCGAAAGGATGAGCAAGTCCGTTTTGAATACCCACATTCCACATAGAAAAACGTGCACCGAGTGAAGTTGCATCATTGCCTTTTTGATAATTTTCAACTTCAGCTTGTGTTTGTTGTATCTTTGGTAAAATTAATGGCTTGTAGCTGACGATAACAATACCCGCCACAATACATAAGAAAATCAGCGTTGATTTAAGGTGTATTCTTCTAAAATGGTAAAGCGTAAGTACAATCGCCAGGAGTAAATATAATCCCATTGCGGCACGCGTGCCCGTTAACAGAATAACGAAATAAGATATTAAAATGATGAGCCCTGCGGTGATATATAGTTTTATATTTTTCTCTAGATAAAGGCTGTATACAAACGCCAGCGACAGTACAGAGTAAACATAGGCCGACACGGTCGCACGGTTTATGGCCATCTCAATACGTCCCATACCCTGTGATGCCTGCCATAAGCCATAGCCAGTGGCAAGTATAAACCCTGCACCAGAGGCGTATAAAAAATATTTCTGGAAGGAAGCTTTATCAATATAAGATTTAAACCGGTCAAGGTAAAAAATGAGAATACTTGCCAGAATTAATTTTTTACTTGCACCGAGATAATCGCTATAAACGTTCAGACCTTCGCTATGATATTCATACACCAGATACCAGCCAAGATTGAGCAGTCCAATTAGCAAGATCGGCAATGCGATAGAAAAAGGACGCATTGTGATTTTTTTATATTCGCATGCTAAGCCGATAATGCTGGCATAAATTGCAATATAGAAAAACTCTCGCTGCTTACCTGAACTCAGCAGCGTCAGTGCAAGCGAAATAAGGCTCAAAATCAGCGTAAGCTGATAAAGTCGCAGTTTTACTTTTTCCATAATGCCTCAATGACCCTTTTTTTGTAGCTGAAACGTACATCTCTGGAGAAAAAGAAAGAGAGAGAATAAAGTGCATTGACCCGCTGTTTGACCAGTTTGAGTTGCAGATCAGTCAGATGCTGCCGATGGTTACTGTAGATATCAAACCAATGACAATTAACAAGATGCGTAAAAGAACGAGGGAATGTTTTTTCCATTTGCAATGTGCAATCAACCAGCGTAGCGATTTTACTGGCGTCGAGACGGCTCGATAAACTTTCGCTACGTTTGATGTAATAGTAATGGCCCTGGCGTTGGTAGCAGATTTTTTCTGCCTGCATGAGCATGGCAGGAAATACCGCAAAGTCTTCGTAACAGACCATCGATGGAATGGGATTGCTCTCGTACAATTTCCGATGAATAAATTGCCCGATGAGGTGCGCCTGAAAATCTTTGTGCTGCAGGAATCGCTTTATTGCCTCATGCTGTGACAAAGCAACAGGAGAGAACCCCTGCCACTCGGCTGTCATTTTTTTGGTGTCGCGAATTTCCAGCAGGCGCGTCAGGAGCATATCAGGGCGCTCTGATTTGAGAAACGCCACGGCGTCCCTGATGCTGCCTGGTTTCAATCGGTCATCGCTATCCAGCATGGTAATGTATTCGCCTGAGGCCAGCGAGAGGGCACTGCTTCGAACATGACCGACGTTACGGTACTCAACGTATCGGGATTGCGCATTCGGAAACGCTGGCAGCCACGCCTCGATAATATCCTGTGTAGAGTCATTGGAACTGTCGTTAAAGATAATGATCTCTACATCATCGCCCGCACCTTCAATCGCGTTTTGCAGGCTTTCTAGCGTTGTGTGAAGCGTCTCTTTGGCGTTATGCGCGGCAATAATGATGCTTAGAAAAGCCATAAAAATTATTTTCCCTGAGCATCAAAGGAGTATGCGGTTGCGTTAATTGTTGGTAGCTCACAGATGAAATGTTTAAGTTCACGCAGCGATTCGTCTGTTACAGCGAAGAGTTCTTCCCGGCCCTGTGAGAAGTAATATCGTGTTTCAAAAACATATGAGCAAATGTTGTCATCATTACCAATCAGCAATACGTTGCCCAGCGGACGCTGTTCATAGTGACAACAAGGCCCAAACAGTAAGATTACCGGCACGCCGACAGCATCGGCAATGTAGACATTCCCCGAGTCAGACGCGATATAGCAATCCATTTTAGAAATGGCCCACGGCAGCTCTTCAAGCGAGATTTTGCCAATCAGATTAATAAAGTTGGGCAGTTCACCATAAGCGCGGGTGATGTCATCCATCCACGATTGTTCATTCGGGGCGCCAAACACATAAAACTCGCAGGGCAGGTCGGCGAGACGATCGGCAATTTGCTTCCAGATGACCGGCGGAACGGTTTTCGCTTTATTTCCCGCGGCTACGCTGATGCCAATGCGGATCACGCCGGGTTTATCGAGGATTGCCGGATAGGTCGCCGGTTTGAAAAGCGGCTTTGTGGCGTGCTTTGGCGAGTCTTTCCAGGTTAAGGCGCGATCGGCCAGTTTGAGATAGTTCGTGACCGACAGCGTCTTTCTGCCGTGTTCAACAGTGCCGTCTGCCGTTGCATAGAAAATACCGTGATACCATCTTCGCGTGTAAGTGCTTAAAAACTGTTTGTTTTTAGCGTTACATACGGAGGCGAAAAAGAGGTTCACGCTGTTGGGTTGCAGGAGATAGACATTGTCATAGCGGTTCATGATCCGGCAGGCAAAGACCAGCTTTCGCCACAGGTTACGCTTATGCTGCTCGATAAAAAAAATCTTATCGATCGTCTCATCATGCTTTGCCAGCGCACCCACGCTACGGCTGATGAGCACGTCGCTTTTTTGCAGGTATGCCAGAAGGGGCGTTGCATTAACAAAATCGCCGATTTTTGCTGTCTGAATGACCAGGTTTTTACCTGTCTCTTTGCGGAACAGCTTCCGGATAAGCTTCACCGGAAAGAGTAAAATCAGCAGAAATACGTAACTCATGCGTTAGATATCCCTGTTGGAAAGCCAACGGCTGCCCTGTAAAAATGAAAAAATAGCATCTGCGCTGATATCCTTCGTTTGCTGGGTCGGGCTGACCATCTGATGCTGGTTTTTGCCGTAACCCCCGATCAATCCAGGATCGGTCGGACCAAAAATCGTAATATTCGGACGATCCAGCGCCGCGGTTAAATGGCTTAAACCTGTATCAACGGAAACAACAGCATTCGCTCCCGCCAGCTGCGCTGCAACCTGTGCCAGCGTGAGTTTTGGCAATACCTCGACGTGTGAAAAGCCTGCTGCCAGACGCTCTGCACGCTGCCGCTCATGTTCGGCACCCCAGGGCAGTTTAATATGGATGCCGGTGGGTTGCATTAGTTCAATCAGGCTTCGCCAGTGCGATTCCGGCCAGTGTTTATCGTCGCGCGTTGTGGCATGCAGGAAGACAAGATAAGGCTGAACACTGGGATCTGTATTGCGCAAAAAGTGCTGCGCAATGGCGTAGTCGCCCTGGGTTTCCGGTTTCGCATAGCCCAGGCTTTTTGCAAACAGCTCGCGGGTACGTTCGACGGCATGCTGTTGCTTTGCGATGTGGTGGCGACGATTATAGAACAGGCTCGCCAGCGGTTCGCGGGCGGTGTGCCAGTCCATGCCGTGCTTTACACCATGTGCCAGACGCGTCACCAGCGCCGCGCTTTTCACCAGCCCCTGGGCGTCGATGATAGCGTCGTAATGCTGTACCTGCACCGCCTCACGGAAGGCCTTGCGTTCGGCTTTAATCGGCGCGGAGAACCACGCTTTGCGCCAGCGGCGAATCGCCACCGGGATTACGCGGTCAACCGCTTCATGCCAGGTGGGGATCTGCGCGAAGCCTTCTTCCACCACCCAGTCAAAACGAATGCCGGGAATGGCCCGCATGGCGTCCGTCAGTGACGGGAGCGTATGCAGAACATCGCCCATCGAAGAAGTTTTAACGATCAGTACCCGCATTCGTTATCCTTCTTCACTCAACAGCAGTTCGTTAAGCTCTTCGAGAACGCGCTCTGGCGTAATGTCGATCAGGCTCTGATGGTAGCCTTCTGCGGCATCGCCCTTGCGAACTTTATGGTAGCCGGTGATCAGGCGGATGACGCGCGCATTATGAGAAAGCGGGGGCGTGAAGTCCGGGCTACTTGGGCCATACAGCGCCACCAGCGGGCGGTTGAGCGCGGCAGCGACGTGCATCAGGCCCGAATCGTTGCTGACCACGGCCTTACAGGCGGCGATCAGAATAACCGCCTGTTCAAGCTGCGTTTCTCCCGCCAGGTTGCGGCACCAGGCCTGCTGTTCATTACTGAGCGTCGCGAGAATTTCGTTGCCTGCCTCGTGGTCCTTTGCCGAACCGAACAGGACAATCTGGTAGCCTTCGTCAATCAGCTGTTTCGCCAGCTCCGCATAGTGGTAGTGCGGCCAGCGTTTTGCCGGGCCGAACTCGGCGCCGGGGCAGAAGCCAATCATCGGGCGTTCAGATGAAAGGCCAAACGCGTTACAGGTCTGGGATTTTTCACCGTCGTTGACCTGAAGCTGTGGCCATAGCAGAGGCTGCGGCAGGTCTTTCGCGCTGCGCATCACGCCTTTGTCGTAGGCCAGCGCCACATAGCGCTCCACCATCAGCGGCCAGGCCTCTTTATCCAGCACCCGCGCATCGTTCAGCAGGCCGTAGCGCATTTCACCGCGCCAGCCGGTGCGATGTGGAATACCCGCAAAAAAGGGCACCAGGGCGGATTTGAAGGAGTTTGGCAGGACATACGCCCGATCGTAGCGCTTCTCGCGCAGGCTATGGCCGAGTTTACGGCGTTCGCCAATTTCCAGCGCCCCGTGGCCAAGCGGCATCGGGATTGCCTCGTTCACTTCCGGCATACGCGACAACAGCGGACGGCACCATGCGGGTGCCATCACGTCGATTATCGCCTGGGGATAACGCGCCTTGAGCGTGCGATAGAGACTTTGCGACATCATCATGTCGCCCACCCATGACGGGCCGATCACCAGAATCTTCATACTTACGCGTCGCGGTTCAGCCAGGCCATATATTCCGTTACGCCTTCGGCAACGGTCTTGAACGGCTTATCGTAGCCTGCGGCGCGCAGGTTGGTCAGATCGGCCTGCGTGAACGCCTGGTAACGGCCTTTCAGCTTGTCAGGGAACGGAATGTACTCGATGCTGCCTTTTTTGTGATACGCCAGCGTTGCGTCAGCCACTGCCTGGAAGGACTCCGCGCGGCCTGTACCCAGGTTGAAGATGCCGGATACACCGTTTTCCCAGAACCACAGGTTCACTGCGGCAACGTCGCCCACGTAAACGAAGTCGCGCTTAAAGCCATTGCTGCCTTCGAACAGTTTCGGGCTTTCGCCGTTATTCAGCTGGGTGTTCAGGTGGAACGCCACGCTCGCCATGCTGCCTTTGTGGCCTTCGCGCGGTCCGTAGACGTTGAAGTAGCGGAAGCCAACGATCTGCGAGTTCGCTTCTGGCAGTACCTGACGCACGTACTCGTCGAACAGGAATTTGGAGTAGCCGTAGACGTTCAGCGGCTGCTCATATTCACGGGACTCGATGAAGTCCGAGGTGCGCCCGCCGTAAGTGGCCGCAGAAGAGGCATACAGGAACGGAATTTCACGCTCCAGGCAGTAGTGCAGGATCTCTTTGGAATACTGATAGTTGTTGTCCATCATGTACTTACCGTCCCACTCGGTGGTGGAAGAGCACGCACCTTCGTGGAAGATGGCTTCGATCTCGCCGAACTCTTCGCCTGCCATAATCTGGATAAGGAAGTCTTCTTTATCCATGTAGTCAGCGATGTTCAGATCCACCAGGTTGACGAACTTGGTGCCGTCTTTCAGGTTGTCAACCACCAGGATGTCGGTGATGCCTTTGTCATTGAGAGCCTTAACAATATTGCTGCCGATAAAGCCCGCGCCGCCGGTAACGATGATCATAACTGTAACCTTTGAAGTGTGGAGCCCGGGGACAATCCCGGACGCTAATGTCTCTATCATATCATTAGTATGGCTGCCCTTCAGCCATTCACCTTCACAGCGCAGGGGTACGCGTGATTTATGCTGCAAAAACGACAAGAGATGACGTGTCATCTCGTCATGAACTATAGGTTTGGGTAATATGTCCCGAAATTTGCCGAGTCTGGAGAATTGCAATGCGTGGTGATTTTTACAAACAGTTAAACAGCGACCTCGACACCGCACGTGCGGAAGGGTTGTTCAAGGAAGAGCGTATTATCACGTCTGCCCAGCAGGCGGACATCACCGTTGCCGACGGCAGCCATGTGATCAACTTTTGTGCGAACAACTATTTAGGTCTTGCGAATCACCCTGAGCTGATTGCCGCTGCAAAAAACGGCATGGACACCCACGGTTTCGGCATGGCCTCCGTACGCTTTATCTGCGGTACGCAGGACAGCCACAAGCAGCTTGAGCAAAAGCTGGCGAGCTTCCTCGGAATGGAAGACGCGATTCTGTACTCCTCCTGCTTTGACGCCAACGGCGGTCTGTTTGAGACCCTGCTTGGCGCAGAAGATGCGATTATCTCCGACGCCCTGAACCACGCTTCCATCATCGACGGCGTACGCCTGTGCAAAGCGAAGCGTTTCCGCTACGCCAACAACGACATGGTCGAGCTGGAAGCGCGCCTGAAAGAGGCGCGTGAAGCCGGTGCTCGCCACGTGCTGATCGCCACCGACGGCGTGTTCTCCATGGACGGCGTGATCGCCAACCTGAAGGGCGTTTGCGACCTGGCGGATAAATACGACGCGCTGGTGATGGTCGATGACTCTCACGCGGTCGGCTTTGTCGGCGAAAACGGCCGCGGTTCCCACGAATACTGTGACGTGATGGGCCGCGTGGACATCATCACCGGTACGCTGGGCAAAGCGCTCGGCGGCGCGTCCGGCGGCTATACCGCCGCGCGTAAAGAGGTGGTCGAGTGGCTACGCCAGCGCTCCCGCCCGTATCTGTTCTCCAACTCCCTGGCGCCGGCCATTGTTGCTGCCTCCATCAAAGTGCTGGAGATGGTGGAGTCCGGCGCTGAGCTGCGCGACCGCCTGTGGTCCAACGCCCGTCTGTTCCGTGAAAAAATGAGCGCCGCAGGGTTTACCCTGGCCGGTGCTGACCACGCGATCATTCCGGTGATGCTGGGCGATGCGGTCGTCGCGCAGAAATTTGCCCGCGAGCTGCAGAAAGAAGGGATTTACGTCACCGGGTTCTTCTTCCCGGTGGTGCCAAAAGGTCAGGCGCGTATCCGCACCCAGATGTCTGCGGCGCATACGCCTGAACAAATTGAACGTGCGGTGGAAGCCTTTACCCGCATCGGCAAACAGCTGGGCGTAATTGCCTGAGGACGTGTGATGAAAGCGTTATCCAAACTGAAAGCGGAAGAAGGGATTTGGATGACCGACGTGCCGGAGCCGGAAGTCGGTCATAACGATCTGCTGATCAAAATTCGTAAAACCGCCATCTGCGGTACTGACGTGCACATCTACAACTGGGACCAGTGGTCGCAGAAAACCATTCCGGTACCGATGGTTGTCGGTCACGAATATGTTGGTGAAGTGGTGGGTATCGGCCAGGAAGTGAAAGGCTTCCAAATTGGCGATCGCGTCTCCGGTGAAGGCCATATTACCTGCGGCCACTGCCGTAACTGCCGCGGCGGGCGTACGCACCTGTGCCGTAATACCATTGGCGTGGGCGTAAACCGTCCGGGCTGCTTCGCGGAATACCTGGTGATCCCGGCGTTTAACGCGTTCAAAATCCCGGACAATATCTCTGACGATCTGGCCTCCATCTTCGACCCGTTCGGCAACGCGGTGCACACGGCGCTCTCCTTCGACCTGGTCGGTGAAGACGTGCTGGTCTCCGGCGCGGGCCCAATCGGCATTATGGCGGCTGCGGTGGCGAAGCACGTGGGTGCGCGCAACGTTGTGATCACCGACGTGAACGAATACCGTCTGTCGCTGGCACGCAAAATGGGCGTCACCCGCGCGGTAGATGTCTCGAAAGAGAGCCTGACCGACGTGATGGAAGAGCTGGGCATGACCGAAGGCTTTGACGTGGGTCTGGAGATGTCCGGTGCGCCACCGGCGTTCCGCACCATGCTCGACACCATGAACCACGGTGGACGTATCGCGATGCTGGGTATTCCGCCGTCAGATATGTCTATCGACTGGAACAAAGTCATCTTCAAGGGGCTGTTCATCAAGGGCATCTATGGCCGCGAGATGTTCGAGACCTGGTACAAGATGGCGGCGCTGATCCAGTCCGGTCTGGATCTGTCCCCGATTATTACTCACCGCTTCTCCATCGATGAGTTCCAGCAGGGCTTCGACGCGATGCGTTCCGGCCAGTCAGGAAAAGTGATCCTGAGCTGGGATAAGTAATCAAAAAGGGGCCTCAGGCCCCTTTTTTACTGATTCTTTTTCTCTTCGTCCGTCAGGTAACGCACCTTGCGGGTGTAGTCCTGACCTTTGAACAACAGTTTGTTATCCGGCGATTCAAGATACTTCTGCCATTCGGAGAGAGGGAAACCGCCGTGCGCGCCAACCACCTCTTTCGGTACAACGGCTTCCTGACCGCCGATTTTCTTCGAGACCGGCCAGTTCATCCAGTCACCCAGGTTAACCGTTTTTAGATCCAGCATGTCCAGCAGCGCGGCGAGCGGCAGCTGATCGGTCGGCGGCTGCGTGTCGTCCATCAGCTCCCAGGTATCCTGGAACAGCGTCAGCCACAGCGGGCAGATACGGCGCCAGGTTTTTTTAGTTGCCGCAAGAAACGCGCCGTTAACGTGATCGACCAGATACGGGCGCACCGTCTCTTTGTAATACGCCGGCACTTTCTCCGCTGGCGCACCGTCCAGCTTGGCTATCATTTTGCCCTGACGGAAGCTGGAGTAGATGTGCATATCGGCCATGTTGATCTCGGGCATTTTCAGCAGGTTGAGATCGGAATCGATCATCAATACGCCTTCACCGCGCGCCTGCAGCGGGGCGTTAAGCTTCACCAGGCGGCTGAGGTAGATCTGCTTATAGCGGTAACCTTCCTCACGAACCGGAAGGTTAAGCGTCACTACGCGTGTTTTCGGCGGCAGTACCCCAAAGGCGGATTCAGGCTGATCGCTGACGATGACGATTTCGCTCACCCCGGTGGCATAGCGTTCCGCGAAGGTGGCAGAGAGTAATGCTTCTTCGACGAAATCTGCGCCGGTACACGGAATCACAATAGAATCCACCGCAGCAAGCGCGCCCGTCACGGGCAGAGAGCTGTAAGGAATGTTGTGTCGCCCGGTGATATGACGATAGCGAGCATTAAGAAATTTAAACATAGTTATCTCGTTTGGTTAGTGCGCGCCAAGCACGGCTTCGACACCGCTGACATAGTTTTCGATGGCATAGGTATGACAGACGTTCTGGTATGCAGCCGCAGCCAGTCGAGCCCGCAGATCCGCATCTGACCAGATATTGTCCAGATGCTGTGCAAGCTGTGAAACATCGCTCCAGGGGAAGAGCAGCCCTGTCGAATCATGATCAATCAACTCCGCCGTGCCGGTCACCTGAGAGCCAATCACGGGGATATTGAGAAGCATCGCTTCCAGCACCACGCGCGGCAGCCCCTCGCTTTTTGAGGCCAGAATAAAGGCGTCAAACGTAGCGAGGTAATCAAATGGGGTATTCTGAAAACCGGTGAAGATGACGCGGGATTCAATTCCCAGCGCTCGGGCTTGTTCTGTTAAAGCGCGACGCTCGGCACCTTCTCCGACCAGCACCATTTTCCATTTCGCCTGGAGATGTTTCTGGCTGAACTGTGCCAGCGCCTCCAGCGTGTGGTGGTTGGCTTTGCGAGGGATTAACGACCCGATACTGCCGAACACAAACGTGTCGTCATCGATGTTCAGGCGCTGGCGCATCGCGCGTCGGTCAGGTAAAGGCTGGTGGATGTCGATGGCATTATTGACCGTCGTACACAGTTCGGGCCGGACGCCATGCTCAAGCAACACGCGTTCAACGCCGTGCGAGACGGCGATGATTTTTGTGGCATGGGCATTAACCAGCTTTACCAGCGGCGGGGTTAAAACAGGTTCAATGCGGCAGTGCTGAATCAACCGCGCCTGCAGCTTTGCCGCCGCGAGATAGCCTTCCTCATTTGAGCCCGGCTGGTTATTCATATAGAGCGTATCGAAACCGCCCTGCTTGAAAAGGGTTTCGATTTTGCTGACGTTAGGCCTGATGCGCCACATGATATCCACATGACGTGTAAATGCCTTGCGGGCGCCGCGTGAGAAAAACAGCAGGCTACGTCCCGCTTCCTTCAGCAATTTGGCCCAGACCGGCTGCTGGCGTTGAGGGATAACGATGAGTGGGATCCCGATGCCGTTGAGCACCTGGCCAATCGTCTCACCTTCAGCACGACTATAATCACTGTAAAAACAACAGGTAATATCGAATTTATCGCGATTGATTCGCTTCAGGAGCTCAAGCATACTGTTGGTGCCTCCCCCCCATTCTTTACCCGTATCCAGGAGGAGAATTTTACTTTTGTGCGGCATGTCTGAATCCGTGTGCTACCCTTCAACTGACTGCATTATAAAGAATCTGTTGAAATAAAATAGATTTTTCTATTTTATTGCGCTTCAGGATTAGACAAAATTTCAAGCGTGCTTATTTGAAAAGTGTGATTCAGGACTTTAATCGTCTCTACTCATTTATATAGTATTAATAATATTAATTTAGACTGCTATTGAGAGTGGGGAAATGTTTAAAATAACGGTCTGCTTATTAACGTTTAATTCTGAAAGATTATTGCACGATGTAATCCCGCCTCTATTGAAAATAGCGGATGAAATTGTCGTAGTCGATTCTGGCAGTACGGACAAAACACGATATATTTGTGAAAGCTTTGGCCTTCAACCCGTCTATAAAAAATTTGGCTGGCATGGCGAGCAGATGAACTATGCCATATCCTTAGCCAGCCATGACTGGGTCCTGTGCATCGACAGCGACGAAATTCTTGATCAGGAAACGGTTAATGCCGTTTTAACGTTAAAAGCAGGCGATGAGCCAGACCCGGGAATGGCATGGCAAATATGCCGCCACTGGTTTGTTCTGGGTGAGGAAGTCCGGACGATTTATCCTGTTTCATCCCCTGATTATCCTGTGCGTCTTTTTAACCGTAACCAGTCCCGGTTTAATAACCGACCGGTAGACGATCAGGTCGAAGGTTTTCTCCGTTGTGAACGTATTCCGGGTTATGTAAAACATGATACGTTTCCCACGCTGCATGAGCTTTTTAACAAATTAAATTGTTATACAACCCGCCTGGTTCAACATCAAAAAATACGGCCCTCTATCGGGCGCGGCGTAATCAGCGCCATCGGGGCTTTTTTCAAATGGTATCTGTTTAGCGGCGCCTGGCGTAAGGGCAAAGTGGGGGTGGCGACGGGACTGTACGCCACAGCCTATAGCTTTTTGAAGTATTTCAAATCCTGGTATCAGCATCAGGAAAAAAAAGAGCCCGTTGCTAGCGAGCAGACGGACTCTCAGATTGCGAAATAAGCGTCAGGCTTTCTTACCCCATCCCTGCCACTGCTGCTGGACGTAATTCACCAGCGTACTGTTACTGATGCTGTCTCCGATGACGGAGAAGAAGCGGGTTGCATAGACCGGCTCAATCGGTTGCTTAGGTACACAGCGCTTCACGCCGCGGAACGGATTGCGCGGCGCTGTCGGGACAGGCTGCGCAGAATTTGGTTTAGAGGAATCCACCTGCGGCTCGTTCAGCAGATCGCTCGGACGCACCAGCGTGATATCGTCAGGCAAGGTCGGCAGCATCTGCTGCAGAACGCGAACGGTAGACGGGTGCGGGTGACCGATGGCGATGGCTGAGCCATTGCGGCGGGCCAGCTGTACCGCGCGATTAAACTGCATGCGAATATCGGCTTCGTTCTGGGTATCATCCAGGAACACCTTGCGCTTAATCACCTTTACGCCCGTTCCCTGAGCGGCACGCATTGCCTGGCTGTTGCCGATGGTCATGCTGTCGAGGAAGTAGAGGTTGTAACGCTCCAGCGCCTGCATCACTTTGAGCATCCCGAACAGGCTTGATGTCATCGCGCTGCCCATATGGTTGTTCAGCCCTACGGCATACGGCACTTTGTTGTAGGCGTCGCGGATGATGCGCTCGATCTCCTCGCTGCTCATATCCGGGCGCAGGGTATCTTTTTCCAGCGGCTGCTTGCTGAGCGGGGCCATCGGCAGGTGGATCAGCACCTGATGACCGCTGCTGTGGGCTTTGGTCGCCATTTCGCGCGCGTGGGGCGCATTTGGAAGAACGGCGACAGAGATGGCCGACGGCATCGCCAGCACCTGATTTTCATAGTGTGGACGATAACCGAAGTCATCAATCACGATAGCGAGTTTACCTGCGTATACCGGTGCAGCCAGCGCCAGCGCGCTGACGACGGAGAAAACCATTCGACGAAATTGAAGCAAAACTTATCTTCCCAACCACGGCTGTGGATTGACCGCCTGACCCTGGCGACGAATTTCGAAATAGAGTGACGGGCGGCCCTGACCGCCACTGCTGCCCACAAGGGCGATGGGTTGGCCTGCGCGCACCTGCGTGCCAACGCTGACCAGCGCGCTCTGGTTGTAGCCGTAAAGGCTCATGTCGCCTTTACCGTGTTCGACCACCACCACCAGCCCGTAACCCTGCAGCCAGTCGGCCAGAATTACGCGGCCATCGGCGATGGCTTTCACTTCGCTACCTTCAGACGCACCGATAACGATCCCTTTCCAACGTAGCTCACCCTGCAGCTGTTCGCCATAGCGATGCAGAATTGAACCGCGAACGGGCCAGAAAGCCTGACCGCGAGGAGAGCCCAAACCGCCGGTACGCGACATCAGAGAGCGTTCGCTCTCGCTTGGCTTGTAGGTGGTCCCTTTGCGGGACGCTTCCTGCTGCTTGTCGCGAACGGCCTGCGCCTCGCGCGCCTCTTTTTCGGCGCGCGCTTTCGCCGCCGCTTCCGCACGGGCGATGCTGTTACGCAGTTTTGATTCGTTGGCGCGCATTTCGCTGAGCTGGCTCTGACCTTCCTGAATGGAGGATTCAAGGCCGGAAAGGGTTTTCTTACGCTCGTTGCGCGCCTGCTCGAGCTTCGCCTGCTGGGCCTGCTGATCGTAGAGCAGCGTCTGCTGCTGGCTCTGCTTATCTTCCAGCTCGGCTTTTTGCGTTGAGACCTCTTCGCGCGTCTGCTTCAGCTGCGCGATCGTCTCCTGACGCGCCTGGTTGAGATAGCCAAAGTAGGCCTGCAGGCGCTGACCGCGCTGGCTCTCTTCGCCGCTGAGGATCAGCTGGAGTCCGGTATGTTCACCCTGACGGAATGCGGCATCAAGCTGTGCGGCAAGATTGCGCTCCTGCGCATCGCGCTGGCGCTCGAGTTTGGCAATCGACGCGTTCATCTCGTCGATCTGTTTATTCAACTGGGCGAGGGTGTTTTGCGTTTCACGGAGTTTACGCGTTGCGGCGGAGATCGCCTCTTCCTGCTGCTTAAGCTGGGCGAGCAGGGCGGAGCGCTGCTGCTGCTGCTGGCGTACCGCACGCTCTTTGGCGGCGATATCGGCCTGAATAGATTTCAGCTGGTCGCGGTCATCCGCGTGGGCGGATGCGGCGCACAGCAATACGCCAGCGCTGAGTGCGCTGGCGTAAAACAGAGGTCTGACTGATAACCTAAGCGGCTTCACGACCCATGTGATTGAAAAAATCGCCTTTCCCCTCATGGGGAGCGATTATTCCACGATGAACAGCGGCTTACCAGTCATCTCTTCAGGGATCGGCATACCCATCAGCGACAGCATGGTTGGCGCGATGTCAGAAAGCTTGCCGCCTTCCACTGCTTTCAGTGATTTATCACCCACGTAAATCAGCGGAACAGGCAGGTTGGTATGGGCCGTGTGCGCCTGGCCGGTCGCCGGGTCGCGCATCTGTTCAGCGTTACCGTGGTCAGCGGTGATCAGCAGCTGGCCGCCAACGGATTCAACCGCTTTCGCTACCTGCTCAACACAGTGGTCCAGCGCTTCTACCGCTTTCACTGCCGCTTCCATCACCCCGGTATGCCCAACCATGTCGCCGTTCGGGTAGTTACAGATGATGGTGTCGTACTTACCGCTCTCGATGGCCGCAACCAATTTTTCCGTCAATTCTGCAGAGCTCATTTCTGGCTGTAGATCGTAGGTAGCGACTTTCGGGGAGTTGATCAGAGTGCGGTCTTCGCCTTTGAACGGCTCTTCAACGCCACCGTTAAAGAAGAAGGTCACGTGCGCGTATTTTTCAGTTTCGGAAATACGCAGCTGCGTTTTGTCGTTCTTCGCCATCCACTCGCCAAAGGTGTTTGCCAGAGATGCTGGCGGATACGCGCAAGGCGCTTTGATGTCTGCGGCGTATTCAGTCAGCTGGATGAAGTCCAGTTTTACCACTTTCTTACGGGCAAAACCGTCGAAGTCGCTGTTGACGAAGGCACGGGTGATTTCACGCGCGCGGTCAGCGCGGAAGTTCATGAAGATCAGCGCGTCACCATCTTCCATGGCGGCGTCGGCCTGTCCTTCAGCGCGGATCACGGACGCTTTAACGAATTCGTCGTTTTCATCACGTGCATAGGCCGCTTCCAGCGCTTCAACGGCGGTCGCGAACTGGAATTCACCTTTTGCCAGGGTCATCAGGTCATAGGCCTGTTCAACGCGATCCCAGCGGTTGTCGCGGTCCATGGCGTAGTAACGGCCAATGATGGACGCTACGCGGCCTTTACCCAGCGCGGCGAACTTCTCTTCGAAGGCTTGCAGAGAGCCTTTTGCGCTGCGTGGTGGCGTATCGCGACCGTCCAGGAAGGCGTGCAGATAGATTTTTTCCGCACCGCGCTCGGCGGCCAGTTCAACCATCGCCATGATGTGATCTTCGTGGCTGTGAACGCCGCCAGCAGAGAGCAGGCCCATGATGTGTACGGCCTTGCCAGCGGCAACGGCTTTATCGACCGCGCCAGACAGCGTTGGGTTGGAGAAGAAGGTGCGTTCTTTGATTTCAACGTCCAGACGCGTCAGATCCTGATACACAATACGCCCGGCGCCCAGGTTTACGTGACCGACTTCGGAGTTGCCCATCTGGCGGTCCGGCAGGCCTACTTCCAGGCCAGACGCGTCAATCAGCGTATGCGGACGTTTCGCCCACAGGGCATCCATGACCGGGGTTTTGGCGTTGAAAATAGCGTTATCCTGGCTATCTTCACGGTAGCCATAGCCATCCAGAATCACCAGTACCATAGGTTTTTTAGAAACCGACATTGCGACAACCTCATGCTCAAGAGTCAAAATTTGCGTAATTTTACTACAGCTGAATCGATCAAATAGCCGCAGAAGATCAAAGAAAGCGCAGGGGCAAGATGTTCATCAGACCATTTTGAGGCATTTTTTTAGGTGGCATGCCGCAGAAAATGGATTAGGTTATGGTCGCTGGCTGTATTTGCCAGAACGCACAGGTATACTCCTGTCCTGGTTTTTTTTATCACTTAGTCGGGAGTAGTTACCCTCCATGCAAGAAATTATGCAATTCGTTAGCCGCCATCCGGTTCTGAGCATCGCGTGGATTGGCCTGCTGGCTGCTGTGCTGTTCACCACATTTAAGAGCCTGACGTCTAAAATTAAGGTTATCACCCGTGGTGAAGCGACGCGTCTGATCAACAAAGAAGATGCCGTCGTGGTCGATCTGCGTCAGCGTGACGATTTCCGTAAAGGTCACATTGCGGGCGCAATCAACCTGCTGCCAGCTGAAATCAAAGCGAACAACGTCGGTGAGCTTGAGAAACACAAAGCCCAGCCGATTATCGTTGTCGATGCGACCGGCATGCAGGCACAGGAATCTGCCAGCGCGCTTCATAAAGCAGGCTTCGAAAACGTAACGGTGCTGAAAGAAGGTATTTCCGGCTGGAGCGGGGAAAATCTTCCTTTGGTACGCGGTAAATAAGGAGTTCAGTCATGGCCAATATTGAGATCTATACCAAAGCGACGTGCCCGTTCTGTCATCGTGCGAAAGCGCTGCTGAACAGCAAAGGCGTCACGTTCCAGGAACTGCCGATCGACGGTGACGCGATTAAACGCGAAGAGATGATCAAACGTAGTGGTCGCACGACGGTTCCGCAGATTTTTATTGATGCGCAGCACATTGGCGGCTGTGATGACTTGTATGCGCTCGACGCCCGTGGTGGACTCGATCCGCTGCTGAGCTAAGAGACTTTAGGACAATTAAAAAGGGTATTTCCATGTCAGAACAAAACAACACCGAAATGACTTTCCAGATCCAGCGTATCTACACCAAGGACGTCTCTTTCGAAGCGCCAAATGCGCCGCATGTTTTCCAGAAAGACTGGCAGCCAGAGGTTAAACTTGATCTGGATACCGCATCTACCCAACTGGCAGATGACGTGTATGAAGTCGTGCTGCGTGTGACCGTTACCGCGTCTCTGGGCGAAGAAACTGCATTCCTGTGTGAAGTTCAGCAGGGCGGCATCTTCTCTATCGGCGGTATCGAAGGCAACCAGATGGCGCATTGCCTGGGTGCGTACTGCCCGAACATTCTGTTCCCGTATGCGCGTGAATGCATCACCAGCCTGGTTTCTCGCGGTACATTCCCGCAACTGAACCTTGCGCCAGTTAACTTTGATGCGCTGTTCATGAACTATCTGCAGCAGCAAGCTGGCGAAGGTGCTGAACAACATCAGGATGCCTGATGAGCACTGTTAATGCGTCAATGACTGTGATCGGTGCCGGCTCATACGGCACCGCTCTTGCCATCACGCTGGCAAGAAATGGTCACGAAGTGGTTCTCTGGGGCCACGATCCAAAACATATCGCAACGCTGCAACGCGACCGTTGTAACGTGGCGTTTCTTCCGGACGTTCCGTTCCCCGACTCCCTGCACCTTGAAAGCGACCTTGCGACCGCGCTGGCGGCCAGCCGCAACATTCTGATTGTGGTCCCGAGCCATGTATTTGGCGACGTGCTCCGTCAGATTAAGCCGTTGATGCGCCCGGATGCGCGCATTGTCTGGGCGACTAAAGGACTGGAAGCCGAAACCGGACGCCTGCTGCAGGACGTTGCCCGCGAAGCGCTGGGTGATGAGATCCCGCTGGCGGTCATCTCCGGCCCGACCTTTGCCAAAGAGCTGGCCGCTGGCCTGCCGACGGCGATTTCGCTGGCCTCCACCGATCAGGCCTTCTCCGACGATCTTCAACAGCTGCTGCACTGCGGCAAGAGCTTCCGCGTCTACAGCAACCCCGATTTTATCGGCGTGCAACTGGGCGGTGCGGTGAAGAACGTGATTGCGATTGGTGCCGGGATGTCAGACGGCATTGGTTTTGGTGCCAATGCGCGTACGGCGCTGATCACCCGAGGACTGACCGAAATGTCCCGCCTGGGCGAAGCGCTGGGTGCCGATCCGGCCACCTTTATGGGGATGGCTGGCCTGGGCGACCTGGTGCTGACCTGTACCGATAACCAGTCTCGTAACCGCCGTTTTGGCATGATGCTCGGACAGGGCAGCGATGTTAAAGGCGCGCAGGAGAAGATTGGTCAGGTGGTTGAAGGCTACCGCAATACCAAGGAAGTCCGCGAGTTGGCGCACCGTTTCGGTGTCGAAATGCCAATAACCGAGGAAATTTATCAGGTATTGTATTGCGGAAAAAATGCGCGCGAGGCAGCATTGACCTTATTAGGTCGTGCGCGCAAGGACGAGCGCAGCAGTAACTAGTCGGAACCGTTGTCACCTGAATGACCCAGCCAGCGCAGAACTGGCTGGTCATTAACTATCGTCTGGAGTAAGCAATGCCGTGTGAAGAACTGGATATCGTCTGGAACAATATTAAAGCCGAAGCCCGGGCGCTGGCCGACTGCGAGCCTATGCTGGCCAGTTTCTACCACGCGACGCTACTCAAGCACGAAAATCTCGGCAGCGCGCTGAGCTATATGCTCGCCAACAAGCTGGCTTCCTCGATCATGCCAGCTATCGCCATTCGGGAAGTGGTGGAAGAGGCTTACGCTGCAGACCCGGAAATGATCGCCTCTGCCGCCTGCGATATTCAGGCCGTGCGCACGCGTGACCCGGCGGTCGATAAATATTCTACGCCGCTGCTGTACCTGAAAGGCTTCCACGCCCTGCAGGCTTACCGCATCGGCCACTGGCTGTGGAATGAAGGCCGCCGCGCGCTGGCGATCTTCCTGCAAAACCAGGTTTCCGTGACGTTCCAGGTCGATATTCACCCGGCTGCGAAAATTGGCCGCGGGATCATGCTCGACCACGCCACCGGGATTGTCGTCGGGGAAACGGCGGTCATTGAAGATGACGTCTCGATCCTGCAGTCGGTTACCCTGGGCGGTACCGGTAAAACCAGCGGCGATCGCCACCCGAAAATCCGTGAAGGGGTGATGATTGGCGCGGGTGCCAAAATCCTTGGCAATATCGAAGTCGGGCGCGGTGCGAAGATCGGCGCAGGCTCCGTGGTGCTCCAGCCCGTGCCGCCGCATACCACCGCCGCAGGCGTACCGGCGCGCATCGTCGGTAAACCAGACAGCGATAAGCCTTCCATGGACATGGATCAGCACTTCAACGGCATTCACCATACGTTCGAGTATGGTGACGGCATTTAACTTCTGAGAATGGCGCCCGGATACCCCAGCTGGCGCCAGGCTTCATACACCACCACCGACACCGCGTTCGACAGGTTCATGCTGCGGCTGTCCGGCATCATCGGAATACGGATTTTCTGCTCGGCGGGCAGGGCATCCAGGATCGTGGCCGGCAGGCCGCGGGTTTCCGGGCCAAACATCAGATAGTCACCTGCCTGATAGCTCACGGCGCTATGCGCTGGCGTGCCTTTGGTAGTCAGGGCGAACATGCGCTGCGGCTTCTCTGCTTCCAGAAACGCGGCGTAATCGTGATGGCGAACGACGGCGGTAAATTCATGATAATCCAGCCCTGCGCGACGCAGACGTTTGTCGTCCCACGTAAAGCCCATCGGCTCAATGATATGCAGAAGAAAACCGGTGTTGGCACACAGGCGGATAATATTGCCGGTATTCGGCGGAATTTCTGGTTCGAATAAAACGATGTTAAGCATGCTGCCCCCTTAATTGCGGGGGCAGAATAGCAGAAAAGAGAGGAACTACGCGACGCCGGGTTCCTGCGAGCGGCCGTACAGCATTTTGTAGACGGTTGCCGCCGCGGCTACCAGAGCGGGCACGCTGAGGATCATTAAAATACTGTCTGCCTGCCACTGCATCGAAAGAAGCTGGGCGCTGGTCATGGTTCCCGCCACGCCGCCAAAGCGGCCGATCCCCTGCATCCAGGCGATGCCCGTCGCGCGGCACTCGGTAGGGTAAAAGGTGGCGGCCAGGGTTTGCATGCCCGATTGCGCGCCGTTCATCGCGATCCCCATCAGGAAAATCAGCCCGCCAAACAGGGCGATATGGTTATGCTCAATGCCAAGCAAAAGGATGAGGCCCATTGTCAGCACGAAACCACACGCGACCACCCGGTGCGCTTCCCAGCGGTCCATCATCCAGCCCGCGAGCAGAATGCCTGCGGTGCCGCCGAAGGTGAACAGCGAGGTCAGCCATGCGGATTCTGCCAGGGCATAGCCCATTCCCTGCATCAGCGTCGGCATCCAGCTCAGCAGAACGTAGTAAATGACCAGCCCCATAAAATAGGTCACCCACAGCATCAGGGTGCCGGGCAGCCAGGGCATGGAAAACAGCTGCGACACGCTCCCTTTTTTAGAGGCGACTTTCTCCTCCGCCAGGAAAAAGCCCGTGACGCTATCCAGCGTGCTGCGGGCAAACCGGCTGGCGATGCGGCGGACCTGCATAACGTCTTTCCCGCGCTGCACCAGAAACTTCACGGACTCCGGTAAAAATAGCGCCAGCAGCAGCGTTAAAACCAGCGGCGCAATCGCCCCGGTCAGCAGCACGCTTCGCCAGCCGTGGTGGGGGATAAGCCAGGAAGAGATCGCGCCGCCGCCCGCCGCACCCAGAGGGAAGCCGCAGTACATGGTATTGATCGCCATGGCGCGACAGCGCTGGGGGGCAAACTCGGAGATCAGCGTGATGGCGTTAGGCATTGCGGCGCCGAGGCCCAGTCCAGTCAGAAAGCGCCACAGCGTGAGCGTATTCAGACTTTGCGCCCAGGCCGTCCCCAGGCTCGCAAGGCCGAAGAACAGACACGAAAAGACCAGCACGCGCTTGCGCCCCATCCGGTCCGATACCGGACCGGCAATCAGCGCGCCCAGCGACAGCCCCAGCAGCGCTGCGCTCAGCACCGGCCCCAGATCCTGTTTGTGTATCCCCCATTCTGCCGACAGCGTAGGCGCGATGTAACCCATCGCTGCCGTATCAAAACCATCGATCGCCAGAACCAGAAAGCCCAGCACAATGAGCAGCCAGTGAAACCCTGAAAAGGGACTCTCATCGATCACCTGCTGAATATCCACCTTATCTGAATACGCCATACGCTCCACTCCGATCTGATGTTGTTTTTGTGTTCTTGTATTTGCTTGTATATACAATTGCGGACGGCGGGTGGATGTCAAATTTTCTTATCCAATATGTTATCTGGATGTTATTTTTGGCGTAAAAAAGCGCCCGAGGGGGAAATCGGGCGCGTGAGAAAGGTGTATTAACGGAGGAGAATTTACGCCGCGTTTCCCTGAGCAAGTGGCGCCAGCGCCGCCGGTAATTTGCTTAACTCCTGCACCAGGGAATCTCTGCTGATTTCACCGATCGTTTTCGCTCCTGTGAGCGTCATCGCCACCTTCATCTCTTTTTCGATCAGGTTGAGCAGATTCGCCACCCCTGCCTGGCCCGCCGTCGCCAGCGCATACAGATACGCGCGTCCCAGCAGCACGCTGTCGGCGCCCAGCGCAATCATGCGCACCACGTCCAGCCCGTTGCGGATGCCGCTGTCGGCCAGGATCGCAATATCGCCTTTCACCGCATCGGCGATGGCCGGCAGGGCGCGTGCGGAAGAGAGCACCCCGTCAAGCTGGCGTCCGCCGTGGTTAGAGACCACAATCCCGTCTGCGCCAAAGCGTACCGCGTCGCGGGCATCTTCCGGATCGAGGATCCCTTTGATCACCATCGGGCCGTCCCAGAATTCGCGGATCCACTCCAGGTCTTTCCACGAGATCGACGGATCGAAGTTGTTCGCCAGCCAGCCAATGTAATCCTCCAGCCCGGTCGGTTTACCGAGGTATGCCGAGATATTGCCCAGATCGTGCGGACGACCGTTCAGGCCGACATCCCACGCCCACTGCGGGTGAGTAACCGCCTGCCAGTATCGGCGTAACGCAGCATTCGGGCCGCTCATGCCTGAGTGGGCATCACGATAGCGTGCCCCGGGCGTTGGCATATCGACGGTAAAGACCAGCGTGGAGCAGCCCGCCGCTTTGGCGCGCTCGAGCGCGTTGCGCATAAAGCCGCGATCGCGCAGGACGTACAGCTGGAACCACATCGGGCGCTTGATGGTCGGGGCGACCTCTTCAATCGGGCAGACGGACACGGTGGAGAGGGTAAACGGAATGCCTTTGGCATCCGCTGCCGCGGCCGCCTGCACTTCGCCACGGCGGGCATACATGCCGCACAGGCCCACAGGCGCGAGCGCGACGGGCATGGAAAGCGTTTCGTTAAACAGCTTTGTCTCAAGGCTCAGGTCAGACATATTCTTCAGCACGCGCTGGCGCAGAGCCACCTCCGACAAGTCTTCCACGTTGCGGCGCAGGGTGTATTCGGCATACGCCCCGCCGTCGATGTAGTGGAACAGGAACGGGGGCAAAATGCGCTGCGCCGCGGCGCGATAGTCACTGGCTGCTGAAATAATCATGCTTTGTTCTCCCTGGAAATATCACTGTCGCCAGGCAGACGGGTAATACGCGCCTGTCGGGCCTGGTCTTCATCGAATCGTTTAATGGTGGTGTGCACGAAACCGAGATGCGCCATCATCGCTTTGCGCGCGGCCTCGGCATCACCGGCCAGAATGGCGTTGAGCACCGCCTCGTGCTGTTCTGTGAGCTGGGCAAACACCGGCGGAACCAGATACATGCGCTGGCGGCTCTGCTTCACGGAGGATTGCAGCAGGTCGAAGAACCCGCGCATGGTCTGGAGCAGCACCACGTTGTGCGACGCCTCGGCAATCGCCAGGTGAAAACGGACGTCCGCCTGGGAGGCGATATCCGGGTCGCTGCTTTGCGTGGCCTCAAAGCAGGCGATGAGTTTCTCTTTGTCGGCGTCGGTTGCCCGCATGGCCGCGTGCCAGGCGGTACTGGTTTCGATGGCGTGACGCGCTTCAAGGATGTCGAAGCTGTAGTCCGGGTCGTTCTCCATCAGCGTCTTCAGCGGCTGCACGATGTTTTGCTCGGACCAGTCGTCATGCTGCCAGCGTACAAAGGTGCCGCCGCCGCGACGGCTCACCAGCACCCCTTCGCTAACCAGCGTCGCCAGCGCCTCACGCAGAGAATTGCGCGACACGCCAAGCTGGGCGGCGAGCTGGCGTTCGGCGGGCAACTTCATGCCCGCTTCCAGCTGTTGTTCTTCAATCAGCGCCCGCACGCGAGAGGCAATCTCGTCGGACAGGCGTCTGGGCATTACTATCATGGGATCATCCAGGTTAAGACATAGGCCTGCAGGGTGGTGATCACCCCGACCATGCAGGTGAATATCAGGCTGTGTTTCACGGTAAAGCGGAACAGATCCGACTCTTTACCGACCAGTCCCACCGCCGCACAGGCAATGGCGATGGATTGTGGAGAGATCATTTTTCCGGTCACGCCGCCGGTGGTATTCGCGGCCACCAGCAGGACGTCCGACACGCCAATCTGCTGGGCCGCCGTTGCCTGCAGCGCGGCGAACAGGGCGTTAGACGAGGT
Source organism: Enterobacter sp. 940_PEND (assembly GCF_001059415.1). Lineage (NCBI taxonomy): Bacteria > Pseudomonadati > Pseudomonadota > Gammaproteobacteria > Enterobacterales > Enterobacteriaceae > Enterobacter > Enterobacter sp. 940_PEND. The sequence continues at coordinate 6,716 of NZ_JUMS01000043.1, read as the reverse complement.
ATCGGAACCGGTCAGGAACACCCCCAGCCAGCCGAGGAACGGCGAGAAGAAGGTGAAGGCGTGGCTGGTATGGGCCAGCGCCAGCGCCAGCGTCGATGACAGGCCGGAGTAGTTCGAGATAAACGCGAACGCCAGCACCATGCCGATGGAGTAAATCGGCAGCATCAGCTCTTTAACGGTCGCGGCAAAGGTCTGCACCGCGGCCGCAGGCTTCATGCGCAGCCACACTACGGAAAGAATAGCGGCAAACAGGATGGCGGTACCGGTGGCGGAGAACCAGTCGAATTTATAGACCGCGGCATACGGCGTGGCAGCGTGCACCACCGGCGGCATACGGGCGACCATCTTGTCGAGGAACGGTACGGAAATATTAATCACCATGTCGTACAGCGCCCCACCCGGCGCGAACAGGGCTTTAAACGGCGGGATGCTCCACAGGGTGACCGTTGCGGTCAGGAACAGGAACGGCGACCAGGCGCGGATCACCTGTCCTGCCGTATAGCCCGTACGGGCCAGGGTTTGATCAACCTGCGAAGCGCCCATGTCGGCGAAGCGGAAGATACGCACCGGCTGCCAGCGCTTCAGGAACAGCGTCAGACAGACCAGCGACACCAGCGAGGAGATGATGTCAGGCAGCTCCGGGCCGAGGAAGTTCGAGCTGAGGTATTGAGCGATAGCGAACGAACCGCCCGCCACCATCACCGCAGGCCAGGTCTCCTTCACGCCGCGCCAGCCGTCCATAATCGCCATGATCCAGAACAGGACGATAATGGTCAGGAAGGGCAGCTGGCGGCCAACCATCTGGCCGATCTCGAAGCTGTCCAGCCCGGTGACCTGTCCGGCTACCAGAATCGGAATGCCCATCGCGCCAAACGCCACCGGCGCGGTGTTCACAATCAGGCACAGGCCCGCGGCATAGAGCGGGTTAAAGCCCAGACCCACCAGCAGCGCGGCGGTGATCGCCACCGGTGCGCCAAAGCCTGCCGCGCCTTCCAGAAACGCCCCGAAGGAGAAGCCGACAATCAGCATCTGCAGGCGCTGGTCCGGCGTGATGGAAAGAATCGACGAACGGATTATGTCGAACTGCCCGGTTTTCACCGAGATTTTATAGACAAACACCGCCGCGATGATGATCCACGCAATCGGCCACAGGCCGTAGAAGAAACCGTAGACGACGGAGGCCAGCGCGCGATCGACCGGCATTTTATAGAAGAACAGCGCTACCATCAGGGCGATAGCAACGGTATACGTCGCGGCGAGGTAGCCCTTCAGCTTGAGCTTAATCAGCGCAAAGAAGAAGAACAGGATCGGAAGCGATGCGATCAGGCTCGACAGCCAGATATTACCGGCCGGATCGTAGTTTTGTTGCCAGAGGCTCATGCAGGTCTCCTGGGGACCAGACAGCCTGCGCTGCGGGTGAGTCTCCGCTCAACTCTGCGTCACAGGTTGTGTAAAAGTGGTCCTGCCAATGTTGTGTTGTAGGGTTAATGACAATGAATGGTTAACCAAATGTTATGGTCAAGCAATGAGTTTGTGAGCGGAAATAATGGAATTGTGAACCAGGGAAGAAAGAAAAGGGGGATTGGTTGGGCCAATTTGAAGCGGGGTGGGGCCTGATGCCCTCACCCCGGCCCTCTCCCATGGGGAGAGGGAGAAAACCGCACCGTACAGTCCCCTCGCCCCTTTGGGGAGAGGGTTAGGGTGAGGGGGAAGTATCAGAACGCGGTCTTACAAAAACCCGTCATCTCTTTCAGGCCCATTTCGCGGCCAAGCTCGGTCATCGGGTGTACCACCACCAGACCGCGGACGCTTTTCTTCAGCTTGCCCATGTCGGCCTGTTCTTTTTTGGTGATCGCGCGGCGGTGCGGCATGTTCATTAGCTTCTGCGCTTCTTTGCTCAGCTTCTGGCCTTTCACTTCGCGCAGGCGCTCGATTTCTGTTTCCAGCGTGGCGGCTTCTTTTTCCAGCTCGGCGTACTTCTCGGCGGAATCGACCAGTGACAGGCCAGCCATCTGATGGCGGATCAGATCCAGGCGGTCGCTCAGGCGTTTAATTTCGTTCTTTTCGACTTCTTTCATGACAAATAACTCTGAAAACGGGGAATTTACAGGGAAGGATACACCAATGTGAGCAGGCTTACTTCTGAAACGCTTTTTTTAAGCTGATTCGGGAAATCAGCTCAGTCAGGGAGAGAACCATCGTGGAACGGACAACCTGTTGATAACGCAGCTTTTGCATCGCGTAGAGCTCAGGGTCGCTGTTATCAAAATGGGGCGCAGGGGGCAGCGCGGTGACGCAGTGCAGCTCGCCGAAGGGCCCCAGGATCTCATCATCGGTAAAGGTGTACTCGTTACCGTCATGATTGAGTTCTTCGCGCAGCGCCATTAACAGCTCCGCATCTTCATACTCCTGCCGGTTCAGAACGCCAAGACCATAAATTAGCTTCAGACGCACGGATAGATCGCCCAGCGGTCCGTCTCCGTCCAGTAACGGTTCTACAGCATACTTTACCGCGTAGTCGTCTTTGCGAAACACCTGAAGCACCAGGATATTCACCGCCTCGGTTAACAGCTCGACGGCGGCAATCAGGAAGCTTCGTACGGTTTTGCCAGCATTCAGACGCTCAAGCACACGATTTTCAAAGGCCTGGGTTTGTTCCATTATTGCCTGCATATCTGACAATCTATTATTTGGGCGCAGGTTAACCTGCGCCGCACTGTGCATCATTTGGTTGCGTTGTATGCGTTAACCGCCTCCACAACCACGTCGCTGTTGGCGTCCAGACCGGAAATCTGCGCCAGCGCAGCCTGCGCGCCTTTGTCATCAATCAGCTGAGCCAGTTCCTGCGCCTGTGGGTCCTGCTCGCTGCGGTAGTGCATCGCGGCGGCAATCCCTTTCACCAGGTTGGCGTGCGGCAGGCCGTATTCCAGCGTGCCCAGCAGCGGCTTAATCAGACGGTCGCCTGCGCTCAGTTTGCGCAGAGGCTGACGGCCCACGCGCTCAACGTCATCTTTCAGATACGGATTTTCAAAGCGACCGAGGATTTTCTGGATGTATGCTGCGTGTTTATCAGCATCAAAACCGTAGCGTTTGATCAGCACCGCGCCGCTCTCTTCCATTGCCCCTTTTACCACCGCGCGGATCTTCTCATCGAGGATCGCATCACGAATGGTCTGATGACCGGCCAATTTTCCGAGGTACGCGGTTATAGCATGCCCGGTGTTCAGCGTGAAGAGTTTGCGTTCGACAAATGCCATCAGGTTATCGGTTAATTCCATTCCCGGAATGGTCGGCAGGGCGCCTTTAAACTGGGTTTTATCAACGATCCACTCGCTGAAGGTTTCCACAGTCACTTCCAGCGGGTCGTTGGTGGCGGATTCAGACGGCGGAACGATGCGATCCACGGCGGAATCCACAAACCCGACGTGCGCTTCAACCCAGGCTTTGTCTTCATCTGCTACAGCGTTAAGAACGTGGCCTTTCAGCTGCGTGGTGCCGCGCACCATGTTTTCACAGGCGATGATGTTCAGCGGGGTGTCGATGCCCTGCGCTTTACGTTTTGCCAGGCCTTTCGCAACCGCAGGGGCGATGCGCTCAAGAACGACCGGACCCACGGCCGTGGTGACCAGATCGACGCTGGCGATCAGGTCGATAACGTCTTCCCCGATGCTGCTGACCGCGTTGACGCCGGATACCGTCTCAACCTGCTCGTTTTCACCGACTACATGGACCTGATAGCTATGACGCGCATTCAGGGCATCCAGGACAACCTGATTCACATCGGCGAATGTCAGCGTAATGCCCGCGTCTGCCAGCAGTTTACCGATAAAACCACGACCGATATTACCTGCGCCAAAATGTAATGCTTTCATAGTGTTAACCTTCATCAATGTTTTTACCCGAGAGGGCTGGGGTGAGGAACGTTTCCCCTCACCCTAGCCCTCTCCCCAGAGGGGAGAGGGGAGAGGGAAGAGGACTTATTTGTTAAGAAGTGCCAGGACTTCTTCCACGCTGGTAGTGCTCGCCAGACGCGCAATGACAGACTCATCGTCCAGCGCGTTGGTCAGGCTGGTAATCACCTGAATGTGCTCGTTGTTGCGAGCGGCGATACCAATCACCAGACGGGCGATGTCGTCTTCTTCTTCACCGAAGCGCACGCCCTGCGGATACTGACAGAATACGACGCCGGTTTTCAGGACGCGATCTTTCGCTTCAACCGTACCGTGCGGCACCGCGATGGATTCGCCCAGGTAGGTTGGCGTCAGTTTTTCGCGTTCCAGCATCGCGTCAACATATTCAGGCTGAACGTAGCCTCCTTTCACCAGCTGCTCGCCGGCAAAGCGAATCGCTTCTTCTTTGGTTGCCGCTGTGCGACCGAGGAAGATGTTTTCCGCACCCAGTTTGAACAGGTGGGCGTTGCTCTCGTCAAAGCTGTCCTGCAGGCTTGAGCGCACTTTCACTTCGTTGTCTTCGTGACGCTGCGCCGCAACCAGACGTTCGGTCAGGCTGGTGTACAGGCCGCTGTCGAGGAAGTTAGTCAGCGAAATGTGCTGTGCCTGCGGTACCTGGCGCATGGCGCGTTCAGTCAGGTCGCGGTGCGTGATGACCAGGTCAACGTCCGGCGGCAGGCTGTTAATGGCGCTGTTGGTGACGGAGATGTTAGTCAGGCCCGCATCCTGCACTTTCTTACGCAGCACGCCTGCACCCATTGCGCTGGAACCCATACCGGCGTCACAGGCAACGATGATTTTACGCACGTGGCTCAGGTCGTTAGAGACATCACCAGCCGCCAGCGGGGTCGCGCCTTTGGATTCGGCTTTCATGTCGTGCATACGACGGGTCGCCGCTTCAATATCGTCGTCTTCTTTCACTTTGCTGGTTTTCAGCAGGATAGAAGAGACCACGAATGAGACCGCCATTGCCGCACAGATGGCCGCGATGTTCGCGAAGTACGCCCCTTTTGGCGTCATCGCCAGCACCGCCAGGATAGAACCCGGAGAGGCTGGAGACACCAGACCGCCGCCCAGCACGCTCAGGGTGAACACGCCGGTCATACCGCCAAGGATAACGGCCAGGATCAGACGTGGGTTCATCAGCACGTACGGGAAGTAAATTTCGTGAATACCGCCCAGGAAGTGAATGATTGCCGCACCGCCAGCAGACTGCTTAGCGCTGCCGCGACCAAAGAACATGTACGCCAGCAGAACGCCCATACCCGGACCCGGGTTAGCTTCAATCAGGAAGAAGATAGACTTGCCGAGATCGTGAGACTGCTGAATACCCAGCGGCGAGAAGATGCCGTGGTTGATGGCGTTGTTCAGGAACAGGATTTTCGCCGGTTCAACGAAGATAGACGCCAGCGGCAGCATGTCGTGCGCAACCATGAAGTTAACGCCTGCCGCCAGAATTTTGGACAGCACTTCAACCGCAGGGCCAATGCCGAGGAACGCCAGAATCGCGAGGATCATCCCGATGATGCCCGCAGAGAAGTTGTTCACCAGCATTTCGAAGCCGGATTTGATCTTACCATCAACCCAGACGTCGAATTTCTTAATCGCCCAGCCGCCCAGAGGACCGGCAATCATTGCTCCGAGGAACATCGGCATATCCGCACCGACGATAACACCCATGGTCGTGATAGCGCCCACTACGCCACCACGGTCACCGCCCACCAGACGACCACCGGTGAAACCGATGAGCAGCGGCAGGAGATAGGTAATCATTGGGCCAACAAGTTTCGCCAGCGTTTCGTTAGGCAACCACCCTGTCGGAATGAACAATGCAGTGATGATACCCCACGCGATAAACGCGCCGATATTTGGCATCACCATGTTGCTGAGGAAACGACCAAAGCTTTGAACTTTGATCTTGAAATCGGATGACATAAAACACCCCTTCTTCTGTTTACGCTTAGGCTTGCGGCCCGAGGTTTATTGTTAATGAGGCGGCAGAGGTAGCCGGGCCCTGTTCTGATGCTGTGAAATCTGGCACTGAATCGTTCAACTGTCCAGACAGCGAAAATTTGTGTGACGCATGTCACGTAAAGATAGGGGGTGTGGATGTCAATGAGGTGATCCTGGTCACAAAAAAGGTGGGCAAAAAAAATACGATGGCGAGAAATACGGCAAAAACCATCCTTTTTTGTGATGGTTGTCACGCTTTGGTTTTGTGTGTTTGTTTCTGGATTGTGATTGATTTCACAAAATATTTTTATGCAGATTTCTCCGGCTGTGATCGGCGGCAAACTCTGTTTAGCGATTCGGCGTCAGGATGGCATAGCGCGACACGTTAAGCTAAAAAACCACTTTTGATGTGTGGTATGGCGAAAAGTTAAAACGTGGATTACGCTCATATTGTAAGGTTAAGTATATTATTATTCAGGATATATTTTGACACGCTTATAAACTTGCACGGAGATATTATAAAAACCGATACTCCCCGGCTCTGAAATAACCAGCATACCTTATGTATTTCAAAATAAATTAATTAGGTTGCGTACTGTTTTATTAATTCAATGAGTTGACGTTGTTTAAGTGAGGAGAATATGTTTCTCAACTATTTTGCGCTGGGCGTATTGATTTTTGTATTTCTGGTTCTGTTTTATGGAATCATCGCCATCCATGACATTCCTTATAATATGGCCAAAAAGCGTAACCATCCGCATGCCGGGTAATGACTCCAACTTATTGATAGTGTTTTATGTTCAGATAATGCCC